>JANXYF010000222.1 GCA_025350175.1 Nitrosopumilales archaeon
CACACTGGTGACAATATTGTAGTTGCACCATCGCAGACACTTGACAATTATGAATATCAATTATTGCGCTCTGCAGCATTACGTGCTGCAAAACATGTGGGAATTGTTGGAGAGTGTAATGTTCAATTTGCACTAGACCCAGATTCTGACAAATATGTTGCAATTGAGATGAATCCAAGACTTTCTCGCTCATCTGCTCTTGCAAGCAAAGCAACTGGGTATCCTATTGCATACATGGCAGCAAAAATTGTGATGGGATATACTTTGCCAGAACTTGTAAACCGTATCACAAAAACTACAACTGCATGTTTTGAGCCGTCTTTAGATTATATTGTATGTAAACATCCTAGATGGGATTTTGGTAAGTTTGAACTTGCTAATCGTAATCTTGGACCTACCATGAAATCTGTAGGTGAGGTCATGGCAATTGGTAGATGCTTTGAAGAGTCATTACAAAAATCAATACGAATGCTAGAGATTGGAAATGATGGTCTAGTTGCAAATCGTAACAGCGACAAAAAATATGACATTGAAGAGATTGAAAATAAACTCCAACATGCTGATGATCACATCTTGTACTATGTAGCAGAGGCAATCAGGCAAGAAATGCCAGTTGAGCATATCTACAAGCTCTCTGCAATTGACCCATGGTTTATAGAAAAAATCAAAAATATAGTAAATTCTGAAAAAAGAATCAAAGAGTCTAAACTTGAAAAAAATGTACTTCACGAGGCAAAAATATTGGGCTTTTCTGATAAACAAATTGGACGACTGGTTGGAAAAGATGATCTTGAGATTAGAAAATTAAGGAAAAAAGAGGGAATTTTACCCGTAGTAAAACGAATTGATACACTTGCAGCAGAGTGGCCTGCCAAGACGAACTATCTATACTTGACATATGGGGGAAAGACTAGCGACTTTGAGATAACAACTGATTCTCAAAAAATAGCAGTACTTGGTGCAGGTCCATATCGAATTGGTAGTAGTGTAGAGTTTGACTGGGGAACTGTAAACATGGTATGGGGATTAAAAGAAAATGGTGTAAAAGAGGTATCTGTAATTAACTGCAACCCAGAGACAGTATCGACTGATTATGATATCTGTGATAGGCTATACTTTGAAGAACTCACACTAGAACGAGTTTTAGATATTGCAGAATTTGAAAAGTTGGATGGTATTGTCACAGCAGTGGGAGGACAGACTGCAAACAATCTTACTCCAAAACTTGCACAAAATGGAATTAAAATTATTGGAACATCTTTTGAAGATATTGATAGAGCAGAGAATCGTTCTACATTTAGCAAAGTACTGGATATTCTAAATATCCGGCAGCCTCCATGGCAGGCGTTTTCAAGTCTTGTTGATGCCAAAAAATTTGCAATCAAAGTTGGATATCCGGTTCTTGTAAGACCGTCCTATGTCCTAAGTGGGGCTGCAATGAAAGTTGTATGGTCTGAAACTCAGCTCAAAAAATATCTTCAAGAAGCAACCAATGTATCACCAGACTATCCTGTAGTTATTACAAAGTTCATGCTAAATTCACTTGAGGCTGAAGTTGATGGTGTGAGTGATGGAGAAAATGTTGTGATTGGTGCAGTGATTGAACATATTGAAGGTGCGGGAGTTCATTCTGGAGATTCCATGATGTGTATTCCCCCTTGGACTCTAAACAATAAGGCCATTGATACTATACTTGATTACACGCAAAAAATTGCTGTTGCATTTAAGATCAAGGGACCGTTTAATCTGCAATTTTTGATACACCAAGACCAGGTCTATGTGATAGAACTTAACATCAGGGCATCACGCTCCATGCCGTTTGTCTCAAAATTTGTAAGGATGAATCTTATCAACTTGGCAGCCCGTGCAGTATTGGGCAAACCCCTCCCACATGTTCCAAAAGATAGGTGGCGTAAAATTCATAATTATGGAATTAAGGTGCCACAGTTTTCCTTTATGCAGCTTGAAGGTGCAGATGTTGTACTGGGTGTCGAGATGCAGTCAACTGGTGAGGCTGCATGCTTTGGTGAGAGTTTCTATGATGCACTTGCAAAGGGTCTGACGTCTGTAGGGTATTCTCTTCCAAAAGAGGGCTCTGTGCTTATCAGTGCAGGTGGGTCTGAGAACAAGGAAAAACTGTTGCAGACTGCACTTTTACTCAAAAGTCTTGGATACAAGCTCCTTGCAACAGAGCATACTGCTGAATTTTTGTCTGATAAAAGAATAGGCGATGTAGAAGTGGTCTATAAAATAAGTGAGCCTGAAAGAAAGCCAAACATTGCAGACATGTTATATGAGCGAAAAATTGATTTTATCATAAATGTCCCAAGTACTTCAACACTTGAAAAATATGTTGGCATGCTTTATGATGAATATCAAATTAGAAGAAAGGCAGTAGAGCTTGGAATTCCAGTACTGATAACTACAGAGCTTGCAGATTCTTTTGCAAAGACTTTGGAGTGGCTAAAGCATAACGAGACTACGAAAAAGCCACTAGAATCATACGAGAAAATAGACTAGATATCAAATTACATTTTTGAGTATGGACTCGTCCCCAATTATGGTTCCATCAAGTGTTACAATCTTTGCAGAGTAAAGATCTTTTACTCTCTCAAGTATTGGAGAGATTGATTTTTTGTGATATCTTTTAGTTGTGGCATAAAAATACTTGTTAAAAGATGGAACTATAATTATTTCAATCTCACCTTTACTTGATGGAAATATTTTACTCTTGTCTGCCTTGATTGATACCCATAGTCTTTGTCCATCCAAGACAGAGCCTTCTTGAAAATACACTGGATGGAGATGACCCATTATAATTCTGTTTATCTGAGAGAAATTCTCAGATGGCATTACATGACCATGTGTCAGCAATGTGTCTCCTATGACTAGACCTGATGGTCCTGTCATGGTAACATAATCTGGAACTAGACGGGATAAATTGCCGTCATGATTTCCAGGTATTACAACTGTGTTTATTTTTTTTCCAATCTCAAAAAACATTGGCACTGTCTGCCACTCTATCTTTGAGATTGATTCTATTCCTGATTTTACATCTCCCAAGAGAATGAGGGTATCGGGATTTTCAGATTCTATCAGGGAATCAAGACTAGAATGTATCTCTTGAATCATCTCCTCTGGTCTTACATTGATGTCATTTGAGATCATGCCAAGCTCAAATCCTATGTGTAAATCAGTTACAACAAGAAACCTCTGTTCATCTTCTAAAATTAAGGCTGGCTGTGAAGAGATTATTCTGGTTTTTACCATTTAAGATATACGTAACTTTTTTCAATTAAATTCTTGTGAAAGAGTCTGGAAATGTAGAGTCTATCGTATCATCAAATGGTGTCAAATTACACTTGTTTGAGCCAAGCAACAGAAAGATCTGGACTGTAGTAGGAAAAGAAAATGAACACTGGCTTGACTTGAATTTGGGATATTGCTCATGTGAGGATTATTTCTATAATGCAATGGAACAGGGGAGGCAATGTTATCACCTAAGTGCAGTCAAGGCTGCAGTAGAACAAGACAAAATTGAGGTGATAAAATTTCAAGATTCAGAGTTTGAGAGTTTTATTTTGGCTCTAGTACAAGATCTTGTTTAGATAAATAAAATCTCCATCTTGATTGAAAATAAAAATTATTTGTGATTTACTTTAGTGGGATTGTAAACACATCTTCTTTTGAGACTCCTTTCCAGAGTCCAATCATCCCTTCTGGTTTTACTACGTCGACTTTGGTTATTTTTTGGATCTTTATGTGATCAGGAGTTGGCGGCATCCAAAGCATTGCCATGTAATCCCCGATATTTCCTACAGCATCAGGTCTTGCAGATGATATCTTATCTTTTGCAAAACCGTTTGTAACAAGTGCATCTGTTGCAGCTTGTTCTAAATCTCTTCTACCATGTGTGAAAAGATAAACATCTTTTGTCGTATCTACTTGGATCAATAAAATACGTCAAGGCGTTGCTTTAATCAATATTTCTAAATTCAATCTTGGATTATATACCTCATAATCAAAGCCGAAAGTATTGGTCAATGTTCTAGTTGTAGGCTCTGGTGGACGAGAGCATGCTATGGGCTGGAAGCTTTCTCAGAGTCCCAAAGTGGATAAAATTTACTATGCGCCTGGAAATGGGGGCACTCAAAATAACGTGGATATTTCTTCCGAAGATATTGAAGGTCTTGCCAAATTTGCCAAAGAGAATAATTGTGTGACAGTTGTAGGTCCTGAAGTTCCATTATCTATGGGCATAGTAGATGAGTTTGCAAAAAAAGGCCTTGCAATATTTGGTCCTACAAAAAATGCTGCACAACTTGAATCGAGCAAGATATGGGCAAAAAATTTCATGAAAAGAAACGGAATTCTAACTGCACGATTTGAAGTCTTTGAAGACCCAAAAAAAGCAATTGAATTTGTAAAATCTGTGGATTATCCATTGGTTGTTAAAGCAGATGGACTTGCCGCAGGAAAAGGAGTAATTGTATGCAGCACTTCTTCTGAAACAATTGATGCCATAAACAAGATACTAGTTGAGAAAAACTTTGGAAATGCAGGCTCTAGAATAATTCTAGAAGAGAGAATTGATGGAATAGAAGCATCCATTATTGCAATATCTGATGGAAATGTGGCATACTCCATGGCAACAAGCCAGGATCATAAAAGAATCTATGATGATGACAAGGGACCAAATACTGGTGGAATGGGCACATATTCTCCTACTCCTGTAATTGATGATTTAACTGCAAAAGATATTCAAAAAAATGTTATTGAAAAAACAATCGCATCTATAAAAAAAGAGGGAATTGTATTCAAAGGATTTTTGTATGCTGGAATAATGCTAAAAGATGGCAAGCCATATGTCTTGGAGTTTAATGCAAGAATGGGAGACCCTGAATGTCAACCAATAATGATGCGTATGGATTCTGACTTGTTTGATTACATTCAAGCAAGTATTGATGGAACTTTATCCTCAATGCCTCTTATTTCATGGAAGAAACAAAGCGCAGTATGTGTGGTATTGGCATCTAAGGGATATCCAGAATCATTTCCTAAAAATGAAGAGATACTGGGTCTTGATGTTACAACTCCAAACTCTCAGGTCTTTCACTCTGGTACAAGACAAGAAAATGGTAAAGTCTTGACAAGTGGAGGAAGGGTACTTGGAGTAACTGCAACTGGAGATACGCTAGAGAATGCGATAAAAAATGTATATGCCAGAGTGGATAAAATCACATGGCCTTCAAAGTATTGTAGAATGGATATTGGCAAAAAAGGACTTACTTTACATAAATAACTGCATCTTCTGTTACAACACAGTCCATCTTTACATCATGGTCATCATGTGGAAATGACCTGAGTACTTGTTTTGCATATGTCATCCCAATCTTTTTTGATTTTTTACCATGTAGATATCTATCATAAAATCCAAAACCGTATCCTAGTCTATAGCCATCACGTGTGAGAGCAATTGCCGGAACCAATACCACGTCCAAATTTTTAACAGTCTCACATTTTTCCTTGGGCTCCATTACTCCAAAGTTTCCAAGTTCAAGGTCTCCTAAACCTGAAATTTTCTTAAAGACTAGATCATTTTTGTCTACTCTAGGTAGTGCAAACTCTTTTCCCTGATTGAAAAATTCCTGTAATAGGTCATGTGTCTGAACCTCACTTCCTATTGAAAAATATACGCCAATTGAGGTAGCTTTTCTGTAAAACTCAATCTTTCTTAAATTATCTCGAATTCTATTGCTTGCAATTTTTATGAAATCAAGTGAGAGATCATCTCTTGCATCTAATAGCTGCTTGCGAAGACGTGCCTTTTCAATTGTGTTGGACAAATTCTTTACTAATTGATGCAGCTGTTACAGTGTTTTTTAAAAGCATCGCTATAGTCATAGGTCCTACTCCTCCTGGAACAGGAGTGACATAAGATGCCTTTTTAATGATATTCTCATAATCTACATCTCCAACTAGTTTTCCTTCCAGTCTTGCAGTTCCTACATCGATTACAACTACACCATCTTTTACCATGTCTTCAGTTAGTAAGAATTTTTTCCTGTCACCAATTGCTGTAATTATGATATCTGCTATCTGACAATGTTCTTTTAGATTTCTTGTCCTTGAATGACATGTTGTGACAGTAGAATTTTTTTCAAGCATTAGATTGTATAATGGTTTTCCAACTAGATTGCTTCTGTTGATTATTACTGCATTTTTTCCTTCAAGGTCAATTTTATAATATTCGAAAAGTTCCATTATTCCAGAAGGTGTACAAGGCTTGAGTATTGCTCTTGCAGATGTTAAAAGACCTATATTGTAAGGTGTCAATCCATCTACATCTTTTAGTGGGGAAATTCTCGAAGTTGTAGCAAATTCATCTAATTGACTAGGTAATGGTAACTGGACTAGGATTCCATGAACAGTGTCGTCTTTATTTAATAAATCAATTAATGAATTCATCTCTTTTTGAGAAAATGTAACAGGAAGTTTATGGTCCTTGGTTGCTATTCCAATATCGGCACATGCTTTTTGCTTGTTTTTGACATATGTAGCAGATGCGGCATCATCGCCTACCAAGACTGTGGCAAGACATGGAGTAATTCCAGCATTTTGTAATTCCTTGACTGCTGCTCTTACTCTCTCCTTTACAGAAGTTGCTACCGCAATACCGTCTATTTTCTGTCCTGTCAAACAAAGTTGGATTCTTTTTTGGATATTTAATCTTTGGAAACAATAATTGTAGCAGAGGATGACATTTAGTTAAAATCATTAAGATGTAGTCTGTGAAGGAATCATTGAAAATTGACTTTGATACAAAAGAGTACATCAAAAAAATAGCAAAAAGCAATACATACTTTCATACGTTTATCAATAAAGAAAATCTTGCAGCTGGAGTTCTCAGATTAGAACCTGGTGAAGAAGACACTCAAGAGCCACATGAAAGTGACGAGATTTATTATATTGTTAAAGGTGACGGATTTCTTTTAGTTGATAAAAAAGAGTATCCTGTATCAGAAGGAATGTCATACTATGTTGCAAAAAATATTCCACACAAATTCCATGGCAATAAAAAAGAACTTGTTGTAATGTATTTTTTTAGTGGACCAGATACTTAGAAAAGTATGGTCTTTCTTCCAACTATCTTGATCTTACCTTTTGCAAATAGCTTGACAGCCTTTGGGTAAATTTTATGTTCTTGTTTTAGAATTCTTTTTGCAAGTGCATCTTCAGTATCGCCATCTTTCACTTTAACAACTGACTGTAAAATTATGGGACCTGTATCCACTCCTTCATCTACGAAATGTACTGTGCATCCGGCATATTTTACTCCGTACTCTATAGCTTGTTTCTGGGAGTGTAACCCTGGAAATGATGGCAATATTGCAGGGTGTATGTTCAAAATTTTTCCTTTGTAATGCCTGATAAATTCTGGACTCATTATTCTCATAAATCCTGCAAGACATATTAGGCCATTTTGAGGAGTGACTTTGTATCTTTCCAAAACTGATACTAGTTTAGAGTCATACTCCCAATTTCCTCCCTTGAGACCGTTGCTCTCAACAACCTCCGTTTTTACTCCTAGTTTCTGGGCAATTCCTAGACCTTTTGCATCTGGTTTATTTGAAATAATAACTGCGGGATTGACTGGGATTTTATTTTTTTTAATTGATTTTAATATATTTTCCATGTTACTTCCTCTACCAGATATCAAGATGGCAAGGTTTAGCATGTTTTTCCTTTACTTTGTATAAATAAACACTTTACTAATCCAAGTTGATAATCACTGGTGATAAAAGACATCAATATTTATTATGATAAAAAAACTAAAACGCTTGATGAATAATCGCTTTATGTCATTAGCGTCTTTTATAGTCGTTCTATTATTGATTACCGCAGTAGGGGGCCAGAGCATGTCTGCATATGCCGCATATTCTAATCCTCCATCCTTTGGTGGCGGAAAATCATTGAAGTATTCTGATGGATTAGTAATCAATGGAAATACCTTCGACATTTCAAAGTTTTCTCAAAAACTGGCAACACCGCAGATCCTAACTTTAGGAAAATCATCTTCAATCACTCTTAAAATATTTGATAATGCCGGTCCTACTACTATAAGGGTAGTCGGACTTTATATGAACATGCAGGGAACTAACTTGGCAAACAAAGGTGATACTTCTATATCATATCCTATGAATGGTAATGCAGTTTTTCTCAGTGATCCTCACAAACTTTTAGGTACTGTTACTGCTGAATATAAAATCGTAAAACCCTTTGTCTATGTAACATTTCACATAACACCAATATCTAAAATGGATACTTCTAACTTGATTGTAAGTGCACTTGATGATCATAGGGCTCTAACAAATTCTTTGATAATTAACGCGATAAACTTTTCATAGAAATTTACTCATCTGTTTCTTAATCATTTAATACTTCAGGTTATAATCTCTAATCATTTCTTGTGGATATATGCACTGATTTTTTATTTGAGTAAATGATCGGCGTAGAACCAATTGCACTAGATGTTACACTGGATCAATCTTGCAATTTATATCCAATCTACTGATCATTTATTTCAAATTGAAATCCAAAGTAAAGATGACCTCAAACGGAATTGTGGTACAATGTGATGGTAACACAGTAAATCTTGATCCAAAGCGTGGAATGGGCACAGGCATAAGTTTTGTATCGCATGCACATCTGGATCACTTACACAATCAACGTGGAAATGGTATACTTATTGCATCAAAACAGACAACAGCTATTGCAAAGCTAAGGGGGTATTCAATTGAAAATTATGTTGAAGAGTATGAGAATTTTTCAATGATTGATGCAGGACATATACTTGGTGCTAAAGGACTCTTGTTTGATGATGTTTTTTACACCGGAGATATCTCAATTCGTGATAGAGGATTTATGAAAGGTGCAATGGCTCCAAAATGCAAGACTCTGATTACTGAATGCACTTTTGGAATGCCAGAATATGTATTTCCTACAATTGATGAGACTGTAAAAAAAGTAAATGAGATTATATCCGAACTTTATGGTAAAGGGAAACCTGTCATACTTCTGGGCTATGAACTTGGAAAGGCGCAGATTTTATCATACTTGTTTTCTCACTGGCAGCCATACTATCATGATTCTGTAAAAAAAGTAAATGACTTGTATAGACAATTTGGCGTTGATCTTAATGAGTCTCTAGGTCATACTGAAGCTGAATTGCAAGGGCTTTTAGATAAAAAACCATGGCTTATGATTGCACCAAACATGAGTGGACAAAATGCATTTGTAAAACACATGAAGTCCAAGTATGATGCAATAACTATAGGCTTTAGTGGATGGGCGCAATCATCAAGATTTTCATTTGCACGAGGCCATGATTATTCAATTCCATTAAGTGATCATTGCGATTACAATGAATTAATTGATCTTGTAAAAAGATGTAATCCTGAAAAAATCTATACCGTTCACGGCTTTGTAGATGAGTTTGCAGCAAATTTATCCAAGATGGGCTATGATGCACAACCTCTTCGAGAAAACTCACTTGATGATTTTGTATAGGTCTGTACCTAAAATCATGACTTGACAATCCACTACTAAAACTTCATGATATTCCAAATTGGAATTTTAAAACTATGGGGTTTGCCCATCTGGCTATATTGTTTGACATGTATAATATACCCGAATCCAAATGAAGAAGATTGCTTTCTCTAAAGGAAATAAAATTTTATATCTGTTATCGATTTCTAGTGGCGTCGTGCTAATTTCTTTCATAGGACATGTAGATTTTTCTTTTGCATCTAATTTAGTTGGAGATGCCCCAAATCTGTCCGTATCTATGTCTGACAATTCAATTATTATGACTCCTACAGTGTCAGTCTCAGGCACTGCTGCTGATAATTTACAAATTTCATCCATGACTTGGAATGTGGATAATTCGAACGTACTTCCAATTACTGGAATTGTCCCAGGTACATCTATTGCTTGGTCATTTGATATTTCTCATTTATCAAATGGACTACATGCCTTACAAATCAATGCTACCAACTCTGCAGGAGTTGTAACATCTAAAAAAATGTCATTTACACTCTATACTGATTCTCCTGTGCCAACTGCATCATTACCTAATGGTACCTACAAGGGATATCAAACTGTAAAACTTGAGACAAGCGATCCTGCACTGATATTCTATACTCTGGATGGCACGACACCTACTTTGTCTAGTTCACATGGACAAGATTCTATAACGCTACCAAAAATTAGCTCAAATACAATTCTCAAGTTCTTTGCAGTAGATGCTTATGGAGTAAAGTCTAATGTTAGTACTCAAGTTTACATAATTGACGATGGAATGTCATCAACATCAATTCTATCTAATGCTAACAATGTGATTACAAGTATACAAAAAATACAGACTACAAGCACACTTGAAAATAACACAATATCTGAGTTAACTGCGTCCTCTACTACGATATTACCTAAATCCTCAAATGTTGTTTCAAGTAAATCTGTTCTAACAACCTCTCAAAATATGACTACAACTAACACCAATTCTACAATCCCTGTTGCAGTACAATCTAACAGCACTGTTTCAAGTACAACCTCTCAAAATATGACTACAACTAACACCAATTCCACATTGCCTGTTACAGTACAATCTAACAACACTGTTTCTACTAAAAATATGACTGCCGTTCACACCAACTCTACATCATCTGTCATAACTACTACCAATAGTACAACCGGCATACCTGCTAATGGTACAAAATAGACGTAAAATTCAAGTAAATTTACGAATTGCCCTGTTATATGCAACTCCGAATCTATGTGCCTCGTCTCTTGCATGTTGTAAAACTTTGAGTGCCGGATTATTCTTTGGCATTATGAGTGGTTTATTGGCTTTGGGATGGTATACCTCTTCATTTTCCTTTGCAAGTGAGACACATGGAACTTTAACGCCCGCCGAATGCAGTGCATCAAGTGCAGCGTTTAGCTGACCGCGTCCACCGTCAATTAAAACCAAATCTGGCATTCCTGTTTTTTCTTCTTTTAATCTCAGGTAACGTCTTTTAACTATCTCTTTAATCATTGCAAAATCATCTCTTCCCTTTACTGTTTTTATCTTGAATTTTCTATATCCTGACTTGTGTGGTCTTCCATCTACAAGACATGACATGGAGCCCACAGCATAATCTTCACCATGGTTTGAAATATCAAAACACTCTATTGTTTTAGGAATGTTTTCCAGTCCTAGTTTTTCTTGCAGTTCAATTAATGCAGGGTCTGCACCCTTTGATATTGTAAGGGAGATGTTTCTCATGATAAGATCCACTATCTCTCGCCTTTTTCCAGACATTGGAACTGTGATATTTACCTTAAAACCCGATGCACGGGAAAACACTTCCTCTAGTATATCTTTTCTCTCTGGTATTTCACTTACTATTACATACTTTGGAATTGGATTTGTAGAATAATACTGCGACAAGAAACTAGAAAATGAATTGTCTCCAACTAGATCAAAAGAAAACTTGTTTCTGTCTTTTATTACTCCATTTGAAAGTCTAAAGCTCATCAAGTATGCAGTCTGATCTTTTATCTTGATTCCAAAATATTCTTCATCTGAACCAACCCTTGGAGTCTCCATGTTTTGTTTTATCTGTAGGCTGGAAAGTCGCTGCAATGTTTCGTGAATCTCTTTTGCTCTTTCATATTGTAGATTATTTGAAGCCTGTTTCATTTCTTTATCTAATTTATTTACAAAGTCTTCCAATCTCTGTTTTCCTTTTAGAATTGATTCTAGTTCTGAAATGTTTTTTCCATAATTTACTTGAGCTTGCTTGAACTGACACGGTGCCTCACAGTTTCCAATGTGGTATTCAAGACATGCCTCTTTTGGCAGTTTTTTACAAATTCTAATCTTAAACGTCTTACGCAAAAGGCCAATTGATAGCATCTTTGAGCTTCCATGCGTAAATGGCCCGTACACTCTTCCTCCCCCAAGAAATTCCCCTGTTCTTGTACGTCTTGCTACCATGAGGCGGGGATATTGCTCATTTGTTATTCTGAGATAGGTATATCGTTGCTGGTCTTTGAGTTCAATATTGTATGGGGGTCTATATCGTTTGATCATGTTTGCTTCTAGTAAAAATGCCTCCTCTTCGTTATCTGTCAAGACAAATTCTATATCATGGATTTTTTCAACAAGTTTCTGAGTCTTGTAGTTTTGATTTTTCAAAAAATATGACTTGACTCTATTTTTTAGATTCTTTGCCTTTCCGATGTATAATATCTTCTCACCAGAATCTTTCATGATATAGATTCCAGGGTGTGATGGAATTGTTACCTTTGATATGTCAAGAGTCATTTTTTAAGATACGTTTCAGATATTGGCCAGTATAGCTTCTTGGGTTTTGTGCAATTTGCTCTGGAGTGCCTGTTGCAACAATTGTTCCACCTCCATCTCCTCCCTCTGGACCCAAATCAATTATCCAATCGGAATTTTTTATAACATCCATGTTGTGCTCTATTATGATTATGGTATTTCCAAGTTTTACCAGTCTGTTTAACACTTCAAGTAATTTTTGCACATCTGCAAAGTGAAGTCCGGTTGTTGGCTCATCCAAGATGTAGACTGTTCTTCCAGTATCGCGCTTTGATAATTCTGATGAAAGTTTTACACGCTGGGCTTCTCCACCTGACAATGTTGTGGCAGCTTGTCCAAGCTTGATGTATCCAAGACCTACATCTACTACTGTCTGCAGCTTTCTCTGAATTGAAGGAATGTTTGTAAAAAATTCCAACGCTTCTACTACTGTCATTGCAAGAATATCTGAAATGTTTTTGTCCTTATAATGAACTGCAAGTGTTTCAGAATTGTACCGCTTGCCTTTACATTCATCACATACTACGTATACATCTGATAGAAACTGCATCTCTATCTTTTTGACTCCGTCTCCTTCGCATGCAAAACATCTCCCATCTGCAACGTTGAATGAAAACTGGCCAGGAGTGTATCCTCGCTCCTTTGAAAGTTCAGTTCCTGCGTATAGTTCCCTAATTGGAGTGAATGCGCCAATGTATGTGGCAGGATTTGAGCGTGGAGTACGCCCGATTGGAGATTGGTCTATTCCTATCACCTTGTCTATCTCACCCATGCCTGAAATTGCCTTGTGTCTGCCGGGTCTGTCTATTGAGCCATAGATTTCTGACGCTAGTGCCTTGTACAAAATGTCATTTATCAGAGTGGATTTTCCAGAGCCTGACACTCCGGTTACTGTGATCATCATTCCTAGGGGAAACTCGACATCAATATTTTTGAGATTGTTCTCTGCTGCACCTTTTAGGACCAACTTGCCTTTTTGTTCATGTTTTCTTTTTGCAAGTTTTATCGCATCATGATTTTTGAGATATTTTGCTGTAACTGATTTTTCACTTTTTAGAATTTCATTTATTGTTCCTTCAAAGACTACGCTTCCTCCATGGACTCCTGCACCTGGTCCCAAGTCTATGATCCAGTCAGAGCTGCGCATTACTTCTTCATCATGCTCTACTACAAGTATTGTATTTCCTAAATCACGAAGCTTTGTTAATGTCTTGATTAGTTTTGCGTTGTCTCTTTGGTGTAGTCCAATTGTTGGCTCGTCAAGAACATAGAGTACTCCTGTTAAGTTTGATCCTATCTGTGTTGCAAGTCTTATTCGCTGAGCTTCTCCACCTGACAGTGTAGAGCTTACTCGATTAAGTGTAAGATAATTTAGTCCGACATTTTTTAGAAATTCAAGTCTTGAGAGAACTTCTTTTAAAATGGATTTTGCAATATATCTTTCAGTCTCACTTAGCTGAAGATTTTTGAAAAACTCGTAACATGAATCAATTGACAAGTCACACACATCCATTATGGATAATGAATTAATCGATACCGCAAGTGCCTCATCTTTTAGCCTTCTACCCTTGCATGTGTTGCATGGAGTCTCCCGCATGAATTTGGATAGTTCTTCTCTTTTTGATTCTGAATCAGTCTCTGTAAAATTTTTCTGAAGACTTGGAATTACGCCATGAAAAGTATTGGTATACTCCCATCTGGAATCAGTTGACTGGGATTCGTATGAAAACTTAACAGCTTCTCCACTCCCATACAAAATAACCTCCAATTGTTTCGGAGTCATTTTATTAATTGGAGTCATCAAATCAAAGTCGTATTTTTTTCCAACATCTCTTAGGGTTTGTCTTCTAAATGATGAAAATCTGCCTGACCATGGAACTATGGCTCCATCTAGTATTGATTTTGTCTTGTCTGGGATTAGTAAATCCGGCTCAAACTCTAACTTTACTCCTAATCCATGGCATGTCTTGCATGCTCCAAATGGAGAATTGAATGAAAATCCTCTAGGTTCTAGCTCCCCTATTGAGATTCCACAAAATGGACATGCGTTATTTTGAGAGTAGATTTTTTCTTCAGTATCAACAATCATGACATCTCCTTTTCCTGCCTTGAGAGCTGTTTGGATTGATTCGTATAACCTACTTTTTTCTTCCCAGGATGCCTTGACTCTATCAACTACGATCTCTATGTTGTGCCACTTTTGCTTGTCAAGTGTTGGAAACTCCCCTGTTATCTCTATTATTTCTCCATCTACTCGAATTCTTGAATATCCTTGTTTTTTTACATCTTCAAATAATTTTTCATAAGTTCCTTTTTTTCTTCTAACAAGTGATGCAAGAATTAGGATTTTTCTTCCTTCGGATTCTTTGAGAATTGATTCACAAATTGATTCAACAGACTGGTTTGATATTTTGCGCGCGCATCTTGGACAGTGGGGGGTACCAATTCTTGCATATAGCAATCTTAGATAATCATAAATTTCTGTTATTGTTCCAACAGTGGACCTTGGATTTTTGCTTGTCGTCTTTTGCTGTATTGATATGGCGGGGGACAGGCCTTCAATTGAATCAACATCGGGCTTGTTCATCATCTCAAGGAATTGTCTTGCATATGATGAAAGTGATTCTACATATCTTCGCTGTCCTTCTGCATATATTGTATCAAAAGCAAGTGTTGATTTTCCAGATCCTGACAGTCCTGTAATTACTACTAGTTTATTCTTTGGAATATCTACATTGATGTTTTTTAAATTGTGCTCCCTTGCACCACGGATGATTAACTTGTCATTCATTTCTTAATTGTCTTTGAATCTTTGCTAATTTATCTCGATATTCAATTGCATTTTCAAAATCTAATTCTTCTGCAAAACGCTTCATTGCAGTCTCGATTTCTATTGCAAGTGTTTGTACATCGTGTCTTGACATATGTTTTGTCTCATCTAGAACAATTGTCTGCTGTGGAATTGATTTTATGATTGAAGCTGGGGTGATTCCCATTTTCTGATTATGCTCTATCTGCTTGTTTCTTCTTCGTTCAGTTTCTGATATTGCATTTTTCATAGATTGAGTAATTCTATTGGCATACATTATGACCGAACCATCTAGATTTCTTGCAGCTCTCCCAAATGTCTGGATTAGACTAGTATCATTTCTCAAAAATCCTTCCTTGTCTGCATCTAGGATGGCAACAAGGGCAACTTCGGGTATGTCCAGACCTTCCCTTAGGAGATTTATGCCTACTAGGACATCAAACTCGCCTAGCCTTAACTGCCTGATGATCTCAGTTCTCTGAAGGTTTTCAATCTCTGAATGTAGGTATCTTACCTTTACTTTATTTTTTGACAGATATTCTGCCAAGTCTTCTGCCATTCTTTTTGTTAGAGTTGTAACCAGAACACGCTGGTTTTTGTCAACTCGCTTTTTAATCTCTGATATTAAATCATCCATTTGGTTCTCTGTCTTTCTTACTTCGACTAGTGGATCCACAAGTCCTGTGGGTCTGATTAATTGCTCTACAATCTGGGAGCTTTTACTTTTTTCATAATCATTAGGTGTTGCAGAAACAAATATTGTATTTTTGATATATTTTTCAAATTCTTCAAACTTGAGCGGTCTGTTGTCAAATGCACTTGTTAGTCTAAAGCCATAATCAATTAGAGATTTTTTTCTTGTATGATCACCATTGTACATTCCATGTAATTGTGGCAAAGTAACATGCGACTCGTCAATTACTAGTAAAAAGTCCTCTCCAAAGAAATCTAGTAGACAAAAAGGAGGCTCACCAGGTGCTCTCCCATCAAAGTGTCTTGAATAATTCTCAATGCCAGAGCAGTATCCCAATTCTTCAATCATTTCCAAGTCATACTTTGTTCTCATCTCCAATCTTTGTCTTTCAAGCTCTGGAAGTTCTGTTAGTCTTTGTTTGAGTTCATTTCTAATTAACTGGACTGCAGTCTTTCTTACATCTGCTGCAACTAGATAGTGTTTTGCCGGATAGATCTTGATTCTAGAGACTTGTTTTTTTACTTGAAGTGATACTGGGTCGCAAATTGTTATCTTGTCTATTTCATCTCCAAATAATGAAATTCTTACAATCGAGTCAGAGTATGCTGGAATTATATCGATTGTATCTCCCTTGATTCGAAATCTTCCTGCTAAAAGTTCGGTATCATTTCTGTCATATCGTGCATTGACTAGTTTTTTTATCAGTGTGCCCCTTCCAATATCTGTGCCCTTTTCTATGGTAATTGACATCTCTTCCCACTCACTAGGTGAGCCAAGTGAATAGATACATGATACTGTGGAGACTATGATTGTAGGCTCTCCTGACAAGAGCATTGCAGTAGCTTCAAGACGCAACTTTTCTATCTTTTCGTTAATCTGAGTGTCTTTTTCGATATATGTGTCAGTTTGTGGAATATAGCTCTCGGGCTGATAATAGTCATAGTATGATACAAAATATCCAACATTATTTTTTGGAAAGAACTGTTTTAGTTCTGCATAAAGCTGAGCTGCCAAAGTTTTGTTGTGTGAAATGACCAGAGTCTTTTTTCCGGTTTGTGCAACTACGTTTGCCACTGTAAATGTCTTACCACTACCTGTTACTCCAAGTAATGTCTGGACTTGTTTTTTTCTTACTCCTTCTACTAATTTTTCTATGGCAACTGGCTGGTCCCCCGTTGGGGTAAATTCAGATACTAGCTCAAAGCTTGGATTTTCTAGCAAACATTACAAATTGGTCTTGTTTCAAATTTAAAGCAATGGTACTTGTGATATGCTTTTACCAACTAGGCTCTTCAGAGACTTCTAGTCCATCCTTTGTTGTTTTAACCCCCATCATATTGACTGTATTTTTGGCAGTTGGAGTATTACGCTCTAGTATCTTTTTTGCAATAACAAGTCTTGTCTTTTTATCCATATGTTGGCCAATCTTGTACTTGCCTCGAATTGTGATTGGTACTACCTTGATTATTGCAACCTCTTCTACTACTGGCATGTGTGGGGTGAGTTTTTCATATCCTCCCTCTGGCTGGTATTTTTTCATTAATTCATTTAATGCCATTGCCTTTTCTTTTGTATCCAAGACCAGACTTGCGCTTCCCTTGATTACAACGCTTATGTATAGAGTATCTGCCTGGGATGCATCAGTTGGAGATGAAAAATATGATGGCAAAAACTCTAGGCTGTGATCTACCTCAAAGCCAACTTTTGGATTTTTTGTTATATTTTCTAGCTTTTCACCTCTTGGATGAGAGTGCATGTATACTGCATCATTTGCATAGACAAAGTTCATTGGTATAATCTGAGGAAATCCATCCTTGTCAATACTACACACTCTGCCTGTCTCTTGTTGGTTCAAAAATTCGATTATCTTTTCTTTAGATTTGATCTCTAATCTTCCTAGTAACTGCACAAAAATTGTTACCAGCTATGATATTTGTGTATATAGTTTTTTAATAGATAAATGCAAGTATGTTTAAGAAAAGACATGCAAAAGGATTATGTTTCCTCTAATGTTATAATTTCTATGATTGTAGGAGCCGTACTTGGATTTGCAAGTTACGTGTACAATCTCTTTGGATATACAATTCCGTCGTTTTTTTCAGTCTATCTGAAAGAAATCGGAGCTGCAATAATCATGATGGCAGTATTTGTGTTTGCAATTGCATGGCTAATGAACGCAAAACCTCATAGACGACCACGAAGTTACTTGGTCAAAGTCTTTGATATCTGTGGAGTAGAGACTCGACTTGATGGTATAAGGACTGAATTTAAGACACATGATGTTGCCTGGAGCTTTATGAAAGAGTACAAGAAGGCATATCCTTTCTTTAACTTTGCATTGGTATCTGATCTTCCAAACTCTGAAAAGATGACTATATTTCGATATCTCTAGTCAGAAAATTTCTTTATTTTATAAAATTAAGTACTATTTTCTTGGATTGTTCTGATCTTTAAAGTACTTGAGTATTGTAGCCCCAAACTTGTCTATTGATGCAAAGTATCCTGAACCCCAGAATCTTACAATAAAGTGATTGACACCTGCCTTCATGAATCTCTCAAAGACTGGAATGATATCATCTGGTGTGCCCATTCCTATTGATGAACGGGCTACACTATCTGGAATTGTCTGTGATGCTTCTCTCATCTTTACAATCCATTCTTGGTTTGACATGGAATATTCTGTAAAGTATTTCTTGAAATCAAATCCTGCAATATCTTCTATGCCATGAACCTTGAGAACTTCTGGTTTGAATAGACTTACCTTTACTGCATTTTTCATTTTTGCCCATGCGGCTTCTGCATCATCTGAAAAGTATACATCAATATCTACTGCATAGTTAAAGTTCTCATCTGTTCTTCCATTTTCTTTCATTGAATTCTTGATTACTTTTACATGGTCTTCGTATAATTCTGGAGTGTAACCAATTGGGATCCATCCGTCCCCGTATTTGCCACAAAGTGCAAGTGTTCTTGGTGCGCCTGCTGCCATGTAGATTGGTGGTGCTGGTTGGCGAATACTTTTTGCTTGTAAACATGCTTCTTCTAACTGGTAAAATTCGCCCTTGAAGTTTACTCTATGATCTGGTGATGATTGGTAAAGTAATTTTATAACTTGCAATTGTTCTTCAAATCTTCCAACTGGTTTATCCCACTGGATCTTGAATTCTTTGAGATTTTGTGCCTCTCCTGCTCCGATACCTAAAGTTCCTCTTCCATGAGAAACTCTGTCAAGTGTAATTGATGCTAGTGCAATGTTTGATGGATGTCGTCTGACTGCATCTGTAACACATGTACCCAATTCTACCTTGTTTGTAACTGCAGCAATTGCAGAAAGCATGACCCATGGATCGTTAACTACTGCCTTGTCCCACTGGGGAACGTTGCTGTGGTCCATGTACCAAATAGAATCGTATCCTGTCTTGTCAGCTAAAATACAGGCAGTAATGATCTGGTCTTCATTTAGCCCCAGTCGAGCGACGTTGAGTCCCTGCTGAATTCCAAATTTTAGCATTCTATCCGAAATCCTCACATTAGTCAATTCTTTGATATATTTAAGTTTAGACTGGAAATCATAAGAAAAGAAAATTTAGAAAATAGACTTAGAGTCT
>JANXYF010000014.1 GCA_025350175.1 Nitrosopumilales archaeon
CACCACTCTTATCAGTGCCATATCTGGGATTTTTGTTCAGAGGGGGTTTTGTTGGATTTGTTCATACAATACCAATTTTACCAATACTGAGTATTTTTTCAGGAAAACCACTTTATGATTTTGTAGGTAGAGTTTTTCATATAAAATCAACACAAAACTCTGACAGAATATTTGATCTACTTTTGACAGTTCTGGTGTTATCATCAATTGTAGTTACAATATGGATAACATCTTTTGATGCAGGACAGGCCCAGAGAGAAGCAATAGAATATCTTACAAGTACACTACCAAAGAATTCCACACTTGTTACAAATCCAGGTTATGGCTGGGTTGTAAAACAATTCAGGCCAGATCTTCAAGTTACAGATTTTTTTGGATTTAATTTTATCAAAAAAATTCCTGATGAAGTATATTTTGCAGAGAGTATGTCTCCCGATAAACGTGATTCATCGCTGATACAAACTCAAGGTATCTATGAAAAATCTTGTCTAGTAAAGACATTCAAAAAAGATCCACCGCTTGTTCATCCCTATTCATTTCCATCAGATATGCCATGGGATGTAGTGATTCATCATTTTACCACAAAAGGATGTCAGTGATTCACGTCCAAAATCAATTAGTGACATACAACCCAAAGTAGACATGTAGATCCAAAGTTAATGTTAAATTGGCATGTTTGACCCAATCTCATAATGACAGAATTTGAAGAGTTTGCATATGCCCTTTTGGACCAGCTCTCAGTTGAGCTAAACGAGGAAAAAGAGATAACAGATTCAAAGGTAAAGGCAGAACAGGAATTTGCTTCAAATATAAAATTTGAAAGTATAGAAACAATTAGCAACAGACTATTTGCAGATACGTCAAAAAAGATAACAGAGTTTACTGGAATTCCAGTGACCCAGATTAGAGTGGAATTTCCAGATCTTGTAGAGTTTAAGCGTCTCAAAGGTTGCAAAGTTTACCCTACAAAGGAATCTGCAGAATTTGTCGACGAACTTTTTACTGCAATTGCGCATGAAGATGTTCAAAAAATAGCATCGCTTGCAGAAAATCAGACTTTTAGATTTCTAGTTTATTCTACATATGCAAAGGGGTACATCTCCCAGATATCTACAACATATGGAGATTTTTATGAATCTGCAATTTACCTAAACAAGTTCATTTTATCGAGTTATCCTCAAATCATACTATACAAACAAGGCAAGCCCTATGAATCAAGATTTGATCTAGTAAATTCTGGATATATGGGAGCGTTAAAGATGACCATTTTAGAAGAGCAAGTTCACTCGATACAAAACAATCTTTACAATATCAACAAGACGGCAGTATCGGAAGTAAATGCAATAAACGAAGAACTTGCCAAAATTATTCTTGCCCTTGACGAACCTACAATAAAAAATCTTTTCAATTACTTGCAATTGCCTGAAGTTCCAGATGAATATCCAATTGCAAAGAGGGCAAATCTATTTTTCGTATTAAATCCAGATAATTTCATAGTTCAAGTCTTGGGCCCAGATGTTATGACGTTTAACAAGGTAACAATTGATCCCAAGATTTCAGAAATGATTCCACAACTTCTTGACATTTACCAACGATGGTTAAAGCCAATACAGGCACACCATGCTGCATTTACAACAATGGAGGGAATGGCAGAATTTGCAGTTAAAAACATCCTAAGAGATGATCAAGATTTCAAGAACTATCTAGTCACATTTGCAAACAGTGACATCTCATCTTATCAGATTAGAAAGAGCATGGGAACAGACTTTACAGAACATGTCTTTTCCAAATTAGGCAAGGACACATACAAGACTCTAATTGAAAATCCTCCCACAACTCGTGAACTCAAAAACCCAGAGAGTTATCTAAATAAAAAATGAGCAATTTCGATCCATTTGCAGCAGAGTGGATCTCTTATGCAAAAAGTCCACAATACACATTGGTTGAAAAATGTCTGAAACTATCCCAGATACTAGAATTTCCCAATCTAGACATATCAGAGTATGTCCAAAAATTAAGATCACTTGAGCAAGGGTTACGTGATCATGTTTCAGATGTGAAAAATCCAATCTATCTTGTTTCCATGTTAAACGAATACATGTTTGATATGTTAGGATTTGAAGGAGATGACGATGATTATTACAATCCAAGAAATAATTTTCTAAATGTTGTAATAGACAAACGTAGTGGAATACCAATCACATTATGTATAATTTACATCGAGATTGCAAAAGTAATAGGTCTTGAGCTTAAACCCGTAGGATTTCCAGGACATTTTCTTGTAAAATATTCCGAAGAGTTGATTCTTGATCCCTTTAACAGAGGAAGTCTATTAGATATCGAGGATCTTCAGGACATATTGGATGCAACTTATGGTGACGGAGTAGAATTTGAACCAGAATATCTAAACGATGTAGAACCAGAAAAGATACTGATTAGAATTTTAAGAAATCTAAAAGGTTCTTACACAGAGTCATTTAACTATGAAAAAGCAATGCATTGTATCAACATGGCATTAGGTCTCGAACCTGATTCACCTGAAGATATCAGAGATAAAGGAATTGTTCAGCTAAGATTGTTACAAAAGGATCTTGCATTAGTATCACTTAACAGATATCTTGAGTTGGCCCCCGAAGCAGATGATGTTGACGATATTCTAGAAATGATAAAAGGTATCAAAGAGAAGTCTAGTCAATAATTGATTGTACGTCTTTTCCTTTCTTGATTAATTTATGTTCATATCGTACTATCTTGTTTCGCATAGTTCCTTTCAAAACATCCACTTCGTTTCTCAAGCTAGCAACTTCGTCTTCCAGTCTAGCTACTCTTTCATAAATGGATTCATCTTCGCCTGCCATATATTCAATCTGCACTAGATGTGATCTTAAAAATTTATGGTTTATTTTATTGAGGGTTTTGTCAGTATTTTCTACAGCGTAAATTCAGCGTTGCATGATTGGCATTTTCCTTTCTCGCTTCCAATCACACCTATAATCAAAATCTTTCCTATTGTACCGCATTTAGGACATAGACCAGTTGTAACGTTTTTTGGACCGCTTGCTCTTGGCTTGACTGTCTTTCTTCTTACCATTGATTCAACTCTGAAGATTCTATTATTAAGTTTAAGCGTAGATCGCAAAAAGCGCGGGGAGTGGGATTCGAACCCACGGGTCCTTGCGGACATGGGATTAGCAATCCCACGCCCTACCAGGCTAGGCGACCCCCGCATAGATGTTGCTGAAATTTAAACTGTTATTATAACTTTGGAACTGGAGTGAGAATGAGTTTACCTATTCTTCGCCATAACGTTTGTAGTTTTGCACAAGATCTTTGAGATGAATTTTCTCTCCACCTACAATCTTCAAATCAACTTTGATCTTGCCTTTCTCAATTGTTATGATATTGTATGTATTTTCAAAAAGCCCTCTCATTCTTTCAGATGATACTGTCCCAGCATTTGCAATTGATAAATTTCCAAAATTCCAAAACCACGGCCTGTGTTTGTGACCACATATGACTAGGTCTATCTTGCCATCCAATGCGGTCCTTAAAACATCGCCAGAGTCTATCACAGTTACCCTGTCAGTTCCAGTATCAGGAACACCAATTAGATGATGATGCATTGCAAGTATCTTGGTCTTGTTTTCATATTTTTTCATGGTTCTCTCAAGCCATAGATTCTGCCTATAGCCTACCTCCCCCTCGTCTCTATCAGGTCTTGCAGTACCAATTGTTACAAGTACAGTATCTTCATCAAGCTCATTGACAGAATCAAACGGAAAGTACTTTTTGAAAAGAAGATACCCCGTATTTCTATAGTCATGATTTCCACTAATTGTGATTATTTTTTCAGCGTCGAACTGTGAAAACTTTGCTTTACATTTTTCATATTCTTTGAGTAGTCCCTCATTTGTAAGATCACCAGTTGCTACAATAACAGATGGTTTTAGCTCGTTTATCTCATCTACGGCTAGATCAAAGATCTCTTCTCTAAATTGAGCACCTACATGGATATCTGAAATTTGTACTATTCTCACAACCAAATATCCATTAAATGAAGAGTTTAAGCTTTAGCATTATACTAAAAAATTTTCAAACAATTTTCTAGTTAGAGTTAAATATGCTCATCTTATCACGATGGCTAATTTGGGAAAGAAAGCTGCAGTAATCAAGGGAGACGGCACCGGTCCAGAACTTGTTGATGCCATGTTACGTGTACTCCGAGCTTGTAATTCTCAAACAGAACTTATTTTGTGCGATGCTGGATCTGAGCAGTGGGAAAAACATGGTGGTGCAACATACATACCAGATTCTACCATGAAGTTGCTTGAGGAATGTGATGCATGTTACAAGGGACCTACTACAACAATTCCTCGTCCAGATGCACCAAGAAGTGTAGCTGTTACAATACGACAAAAATTTCAACTTTACAGCAATGTCAGACCCATCAAGACTTACGATAGACTATCTCCTAATAAAAAATTGGATTTTGTGTGTTTTAGAGAGGCAACAGAAGGACTCTATGCAGGTATTGAGTTTAAAATTTCTGAGGATGTAGCTATTGCCATAAGAAAGACGACAAGAAAAGGTTGCCAAAGAATCATCAAGGCTACTTTCGAGTGGGCAAAACAGCGTAACATCAAGAAGATTTTTCCAATAACAAAGAGGAATATCCTCAAAGAAACAGACGGTATTTTCTGGAGTGAGGTAGAAAAAGCAATGGCCGAGAATCCAGATATCCAAGTGGAGGAATATTATATTGACAACATGACTCAACAGTTGGTAAAAAACCCCGAGAGATTCAATGATTCAATTTTAGTCAGCACTAATCTGTTCATGGATATAATATCAGAATGTGCATCAGGAAATATTGGTTCGATCGGAAATGTGTATTCGGCCAATATTGGAGATTCGTATGCCATGTTTGAGCCAGCTCATGGAAGTGCACCAAAATACAAAGGATTGGATAAGGTCAATCCTACTGCGGCCATTTTATCTGGTGCGTGGATGGTCGAGTATCTCGGAGAACCCGACATAAGAAATGCTATTTTTGCTGCAACTGAGCAGGTCATAAATGAAGGAAAGTATGTCACTTATGATATTGGTGGAAATGCCCCCGGATCAAAGATGACTGAAGCAATTGCTGAGATTTCAAAACAAAAACTAAGAAAATAATTCAGATTTTACGTGCGTCTTACACATTCTACAAGTAACAACTCTTCGTAGAATAATTTCTTTTTTGCAACTATTTTTGCAACAAATCCAAGTGACTCACATAGTTGCATCAAGATACCATAATTTGCAAGTGATGAAGTAAGAAATATCATTTTCCCATTCTTCCCAATTCTTGTACTGGCAGATTTTATAATCATGCTTGGAATTTCAACGCCCTCTTGTAATCCATCCACTGTAGGGTCAGACAACTCTTCAGATGGAAGATACGGCAAGTTACATACAATAAGATCAAAACTAGTGTGTATGGCATCAGCAGCATTACAACATATACAATTGGCAACAATCTCATGTGCCTTTTTTAATGCAAAAATGTTAACATCAGTTGCAACAACAAGATCAAAATTTTTGGATAAAACTTTAGCTAAAATACCAGAGCCAGTTCCAATATCAAGTGCAGATCTTCCCTTTTGATTTTCTAGATAATCAGCTAGAAAGATCGAGTCCTCTGCTGGAACATAGTAACTATTTTGTGATTCTTTTTGCAATTTCTATTATCTCACCTTCAGGCATCTCTTCTAATCTCTTATCAGAGTCAATCTCCATCCCCATTTTTTTTCCAATGCTTCGTATGGTCTTTCTCTTAAATGAGAATAGTTTGTTGACAGTTTTTACAATTTGATCTGTGAGCACTTGTTTTTGAACAAGAGATATGACCACAGAATCAACTTTGGGAGGTGGTCTAAAGTTGGTATTTTTTACATCCATTAGTGTTTCAATATCAAAGCAATAGCTTGCAAGAATAGATATTGACCTTCTTTGCTTTCCACCTTTTTTAACAAGCAATTTTTGGGCAAATTCCTTTTGAACCATAATAATTGCACGCTTGAATTTTTTTTGAACAAGCCATTCTATGGCAGTACGGCTCTCTGAATAGGGAAGGTTTGATACAAAGACTGTAAATTCAGGATTTTTCTTAAAAGCATCGCCCTTTTCTAGAACTAGATTTGGAATTTGTGACAATGTCTCCTTTGCTTGGGAATATAGCACCGAGTCTTTTTCAATTGAGATTACCTGTTTTGCATTATTACATAGAAGTGGTGTAAGAATACCTTTACCAGTACCTACTTCAAGAACAACGTCGTCTTTTGTAATCTTGGCAAAGTTAACTATAGATTGTGCGACTGAGTTTGATGTTAAAAAATGCTGTCCTAATGATCTGCGCTTGATCATTTTCTAACAAAGAGACTCATCCTTGTTTCGCCTGTTATCTCTTCGATGATTCTCTTTGCAATCTGTTTTGCAGGGTCTTTTAGTCCAACTCTTTCTTGCAAGTCTTTAAAGTCGGTAAACTTTTTCTTTTCTCGCTCCTCCAACATTGTCTTCATGTAGGTTTTTCCAATACCAGGAATGAGTTCAAGCGCATGTATTCTTGGAGTGAGTGGTTGTGAATTGTTTAGATAGTCTACAAATCTTTTTTCGTTTTGTAGTACAATTTTTTCTACCACTGAATTGAGTTCACTCTGAGCGGAAGATGATATCTGATTATGTTCTAGTCTGCCAAGGACTGAGAGTATTTTTGTTCGTCCTTCTTTGCCAATGTATACTCGCTCTCCTATCTCAAAGGTAGAGTTGGGCATTGCTAATAATTCAAGTATTGTAAGTCTCTCTTCGCCAATAGCTGTAACTATTATTCCATCTCTACCTCTAACAGTAGTTGATTTTCCTCTTGTGACAAAATCTAATACGTATGCGTATTCCTCATACTTTCTAGTTTGAGCATGTTCCATGAAAACCGTACTCCTGAACTTACGAATTCTCCTTGATGATCTTTAGCATTTTGTCGAGCGTTTCAGCAAGAATTAATTTCTTCCAACCGAAAGTAAATGCTCGCAATTCTGCTTCAGTACTTGGGAGATTATTTACAATTTCTACTGCTTCCTCTTCTTGTATGCCACATTCTTTTACAAGTTGCTGTTTGAGTTTCTTTGCAGCCTTTGCATCAATTTTTGAAAATTTGGTAACATAATCATATGTCCATCGTTGAATCTGATCCATAGATTCAGTATCAACTTTTTCCATAATTTCTTTTACCTCTGGAATAGAAATTCCTTGTTTTTTCTTTACTTCTTCCATTTATGCAACAACACCGAATGGTTTGATATGATCTAATCTAGTGATTAATGTTTTTGGTCTGTTACCAAGTTTTACTGTTAGTTTTACTGTTCTACGACCAGCTTCTGTCACTGTTCCCACTTTACCATGGTATCTCCTATGTGGTAATGCTTTATGCTGTGAAGGATCTATGATTACCAAAACTTTGTCTCCTACTGCATACTCTCTGAGTAGGAAAGAGACACCTCTAACATGATCCTTAGTCATTACGGATCTTGATTTATGCATAAAGCCGTGTGAACGACCCTTTGGTTTCTTAGTAGCCATTAATCGCTAAGACTTGAGATGACCATAATTTAACACTTACTGGATACAAAAGAAAAGTAGGAGGGGTAGAAGTACAGTACTTCTACCCAACATGACGTGGTGAGGCCAGTTATTCTTCAGATTCTTCTTTCTTTTTCTTCTTTGTTTCATCCTCTGGGTCTGCAACACCACCTTCTGTTAGGGTGTAGAGAGCCTCTTGTTCTGGATGATGTGGACTGTCAACCATTCTTGCAATTCTCTTCTTACCAGATTTCTTGAGGTAGACACGGTATGTTGAAGCATGTGCAACAACATTTCCTCCAACAGGTCTTGTTGGGTCACCAAAGAACTGATCAGGTGATGATTGGACTTGGTTTGTCGCAATTGCTGCTATATTGTATGTCTCCGCAGTTCTTGAAAGCAAGTGCATGAATTTGTTTAATCGCTGTTGTCTTATAGAGAGCGTGCCTCTGCCAAGAAATTCCGCTCTGAAAAGTCCTACTGCAGAGTCTACAACAAGTAATTTTATTTTATGCTCTTCAATTATAGGACCTGCCTCTTGCAAGATTAATTCCTGGTGGGCACTATTGTATGCTCTTGCCACCATAATTCTCTCAAGAACTTTTTCTGGATCAAGCCCTTTTGCTTTAGCAATTGAAACAATTCTTTCAGGTCTGAATGTGTGTTCTGTATCAATGTACAATACCCCACCATCCAGTCCACCTTCTTCTTTTGGTTTTTGGACAGTTACACATAATGTGTGACAAAGTTGTGTCTTGCCAGCACCAAATTCACCATAAACTTCTGTTACGGCTTGTGTCTCAATTCCTCCATCAAATAGAGTATCAAGTGCATTAGTTCCGGTGGTTATTTTTCCAATGTCTTGTCTTCTCTTGTAAATCTCAGTTGCAGTGACAAATTCCTTACCAATTTGACCGTTGTCAATTAGCTGGTGTCTTGCTTTATTTACCAGATTTACAGCAGCGTCAAGATCCATACCAGTAATTTCTGATATGTCTACTGGTCCTCTTATTACAAGATCCATAATGTTATGAATTCCTGCGTCACTTAGCTTCTTGGAAGTTACTGGGCCTACCCCATCTAGATTTTCTAATCTTAAATCGTCCATCTTACCGTATGGTACGGTACGAGTACCTAATAAATTTATTGATGCAAGGAACTGTTACCTTATCGGTTGTTTTTGTTGATTTTTCTTGCTGTTTCCTTCGGTTGATGAAATTATACATGTTTAGG
>JANXYF010000049.1 GCA_025350175.1 Nitrosopumilales archaeon
TTTCTTACTATATCCTGTATGTCAAATCTTGCCTTTGATGTAACTTCACCAGCCACTACTACAACACCAGTAGTTGTCAATGTCTCCACTGCAACTCTTGAATCTGGGTCTTGCTTTAGAAACTCGTCTAAAATTGCGTCAGATATTTGATCACAAATCTTGTCTGGGTGACCCTCTGTAACTGATTCTGAAGTAAATAGGTAGCTTCTAGGAGAGGCCATAATTGATTTTCCTATAACTCATTTTCTAATTTTATGAAAAGTACGTTGTTTCCTCTGACTATGACTCTGCCATAATTTGCAATTATTTTGCCATTGCTTATCTCTTCAGCATCTGTCATTATGAGATTCATGTATGAATCTACGTTGTTCATTTTTCCCTTGTATTCTATCTCACTTTTTAGTCGGACTGTAACTTTTTTGTTAATTCCTTTTTGAAGTATAGTTAAAGGTCTTTTTGGAGTTGCTGCTTGTGACAATCACAAATCACTTGTCACCACTGCTTGAAATAGGGAATAAAAGCCTTCCCGATCATCACTTATACTCTTTAATTTGTGATAATTTCTAGATAAGAATTGATTTCCACTAGTCTTCTAGGACTTGATGATCTACTTGGGGGTGGCATAGTAGATGGTACAATAATTGATATCTTTGGACCTGGAGGAAGTGGAAAGACACAACTTGCAATGCAGATTTCTCTAAATTCGTTACCAAATGGAATCGTATTGTATCAAGATACTACGGGTGGATTTAGACCAGAAAGGATGATGCAGCTAATCAAGCTAAAGAATTTACAATCTTCGCTTCTTGATAATATGATTGTAGCAAGAATAACAAATACTGCAGAACAATTTGAGTATATCAAAAAAATATCAGAGTTATCACCTAAACTGGTTGTAATAGAAAATATAACTGATCTATTTACATTTGAATATTCTAGAGAAACAAATTCCCTTGAAAAACATGTTAGATTTATGGAGTATATGCATTTGTTAAGTATGATTTCAATTAACACAAGGATTCCAATAGTTGTAACAAATATTGTAAGAAGCTCAGATGATCAAGAAATTGAATCCATGAACAAGTCAATTAGCATGTTCACACATAAGAAAATCAAGCTTGAAAAAGATGAAAAAATATACAAAGCACAGGTATTTCCTTCATTTGGAAAAAAGAAAGAGATCTCATACAATATAACCGAAGCAGGATTGGCAGAATTATCTTAACCTATTTATCACTGTAGAAATAATGAATGCCATGGCAGGAATTTTTGATTATATACCAATTATCTCTGCTGTTTTATTTGGTATAGGTTTAGTTGGTGTAATGGTATACGAGCGATCTAGAACAAGACAAAGCAAAGAACCAGAGTCATCTACTAGTTAAGTTAGAAGAAAAATTTCGTAATCTTGGTTTTGAGAATTTAACTGAGATACAAAAGAAGGCTGTTCCTATAATTTTTCAAAAGATTGATTCATTAGTAATTGCACCCACAGGTTCGGGAAAGACTGAGACTGCTGTGATCCCAATCTTCTCAAGAGTTGCAAAATCTAAAAGTCAGGACAAGATTAAAGTGCTTTACATCACCCCACTTCGTGCACTCAATAGAGATGTCTTTAAAAGAATAATCCAGTATGCCGAAACCGAGGGACTTAGAATCGAAGTAAGACACGGGGATACATCTCAATTAATGAGACGCAAGATAAATCTCTCACCACCTGACATACTGATTACAACACCTGAAACAGTCATAATTTTACTGACACAAGCTGTAATGCTAAAGGCACTTGATGAGCTTGAATGGATAGTATTAGATGAAGTGCACGAACTTTTGGGCAACGAAAGAGGTGCACAACTCTCACTTAGTCTTGAAAGATTACAAGCAAACACTACATATCCAATTACTAGAGTTGGGCTTTCTGCAACAGTAGGAAATACTGGAGAAGCTGGCAAGTTTGTAGTTGGAACAAAAAGAAGGTGTAGAATAATTGAAGATCATTCAATTAGAAAATACGACGTTGAAGTAAAATATGTAGAAGGTACAATTACAGACGTAGTAGACCATATCATAGAATATGTCACAAAAAACTATCTCAATTCTCCGGTATTGTTATTTACAAACACTAGGGGTGAATCAGAATACCTTGCATCAGTTCTAAAAGAAAGATCTAATATTGCAATAGATTTGCACCATGGTTCTCTCTCTCAACAAGTTCGTGAAGAGACTGAAGAGACACTTAAAGCTGGAAAACCTGGTATAGTGGTTTGCACTTCGTCACTTGAGCTTGGTCTTGATATTGGTTCTGTTGAACTTGTGATTCATTATGGCTCACCAAGACAAGTATCAAAACTAATGCAAAGAATTGGACGAAGCAGGCACACAAGAGGATCTTCTGCAAAGGGATTGATCATAACAAACAATCCCGATGATGAGATTGAAGCCCTTGCAATTTTGGAACGTGTAAAGGAAAAGTCTATTGAAGATCAGATAGTTCATGATGGTGCACTAGATGTCCTTGCACATCATTTGGTAGGTATGTCTATGCAATTTGGAAAGGTCTCTGTTGGCTTTGCATTAAATATGATAAGACAGGCCTATTCATTTCGAAACATAATTGTAGAAGATCTTCTTGCAGTACTTGAGATTTTACACAATGGCTCAATTGTTTATCTGGATAAAGAGGAAATGACATTTACAAAAAAAGGCCGCTCATTTAGGTACTACTTTGAGAACCTCTCAACAATTCCAGACATATTAAAATTCAAAGTATTTGATACTGCGTCCAAGAAAATCATTGGCAGTCTTGACCAGAGATTTGTAGGCGATAATGGCGAACAAGGAAGCGTCTTTGTATTGAGAGGCATGCAGTGGAGAATTCTAAACGTAGATGACAAGTCTCTGAAAGTAAATGTCGAACCTATCCAGTCTGCTGGAATTAACGTACCATACTGGGAGGGTGAAAACATTCCAGTTGATTATAATACTGCAAAAAAAGTTGGCATGGTTAGAACAAAGACAATTGTCACATCTTTTACAAGTAAAATAATTGATAACCTAAAA
>JANXYF010000167.1 GCA_025350175.1 Nitrosopumilales archaeon
CAGTGGCAATCGCAGCACCAGTGCCCAATACGGCACCGACGGAAAAAGCCCCGGCTGCTGCAGCATGTAGATGTGCGCTGGCGTGACGGCCAGGATCAGGGCGAATAGTCCCCATGCAGCGGCGCGGCGGGTCGGAGGCCACAAGAGACCGACGGCGCCCAGCAGCTCAAAAATGCCGCTGACCAGTACTGCTGCACGGGGCCAGGGAATCCAGGGCGGGACGATGCAAAATCAATTACAATACTTCCGACATCACCCATATCTTGCATGGCTGCAATTAAAAGAGGTTTTGAAACTGTAGGTTCACTTTTTTGTATAAAATCCACACTAATCATATGATCTTTTATGATTAATACCTTATCTCTCAGACTTGCCTCATCCCATCTTTTGTATCCAAAACAGTAGATCTGCCTGCGAGCGATTATTTACTAGATACTCTGCCATACATTGTTGGAAGACAGAGAACCAGATCCATTTAGTAAATATTCAGATAACAAGACTCTTCTAAATTCAATTTTCATGAAGGATAAAATGTTAAAGTATTCTAAACAAGTGATTGATAAATATCTCAAATCATTACTAAGAGCACATAAAAGAGTTGAACTAACCAGAGATTTACTTGAACTTGGAATGATACAAGATATAGTAGCAGATTATCTGATGGATATGCAATGGCATGTAAAACATGATACGTTCTACTTGGATTTTGATCCTCAGTATAGGTTTGATCTAGTGGCAAGAAAAGAAAAAAGAGCCATCGTTATTCTCATTCAACCTGAAATTACTAGACAATCAATACTAGAAATTCAAAAAGATATTTTTAGTGTGAAAAAAGAGATGCCAAGTACGCGAGTGCTCTTGGCTACAGATATTTTGGAATTGCCATCAATTTTAGAAAAAAGCATACTTTCAGATTTTATCATAGACATGGCAAAAAAATATAGACTTGGAATACTCCTAGTAGACAAGAATTTAGACTATCAGGAGACATGGCTAGTCCCATCAGAATTCCTTTATGCCTAGTTGTAATTCAAACTTTTAAGACAAATAGTAAGATTTCAAAGAATTATCGGAAAATAGTTGGGTTATTATTGGATAACAGCTTGATAGGTGTGTTATTTATGGTAGTACAAGGCGCTGAAATGGACGCACGATGTGGTAGATGCGGCAAGGCCAAGATGTTAACAGACGGTACTACTGGTGAGCGATTTTGCGGCGGATGTGGATTTGTAGTAAATGAGATTGTAAACGATTTAGGTCCAGAGAGACAGTCATTTTCAAAAGAACAGTTTGAAGATAGAGCAAGAACTGGTGTTCCAACATCCCTTGCAATGCATGACATGGGCCTTGCAACTGTAATCGGACAGGCAAACAAGGATTCAACTGGAAAACCATTGTCGGCGTCAATGAAAAATACAATCACACGTCTTAGAACATGGGATAGTAGAAGTCAAGTACATGAAGCAACTGAAAGAAATTGCAGACAGGCATTCAGTGAGCTAAGTAGACTAAAGGATAAACTTGCTTTATCAGATGCAGTAGTTGAAAAGACTGCATACATCTACAGAAAGGCATTAGAAAAAGGATTGGCAAAAGGTAGATCAATCCCAGGATTAATAGCAGCTGCATTATATTTATCATGTAGAGAAACTGGCACACCTAGAACATTAAATGAGGTTGCAAGAAGAATCAATGTGAAAAAGAAAGACGTCTCAAGATGTTACAGATTATTATTACAAGAGCTTGATATGACCATGCCGGTGCTAGATCCGATAAAATGCATGTCAAGAATTGCAAGCGAATCAGGTCTTAGTGAAAAAGTAAAACGAGAGGCACTCAAGATTTTGGAACAAGCAAATGAAAAAGAGATCTCAGCAGGAAAAGACCCGATGGGACTTGCAGCAGCTGCATTGTATTTGTCTTGTGCAATACATGGAGACAGTACAACCCAAAAGGTAATTGCAATTGCAGCAGGTGTAACAGAAGTAACTATACGAAACAGGTACAAGGGATTACGAGAACTCTTGGACATTCAAGTTCCAGATAAAAAAACAAGGTCAGAACTGGCTTGAAAGATTATTCTAAAAATTTTGTCGTTAAACCATAAAATTAACAAGATGACCTATGCGGAAGATGTAATCCTCAAGGTATGGCAAAAAAGTCAGATTGATGAATACAACATTCCAAATAATTTCAGAAAAGACAATTGTGGTGCATGGATTGAAAGAATAGAATATGAAAATGCCAACTCTGCATTTGGATGGCACATAGATAAAATTAATCGAGACTCGAGTTCAGAAGATATAGCAAATCTATACCCAGTACATTCTAAGAACAATGTGCGAAATCAGGATGGAACCATAAATTGCAAGGTGACATCTTTAGGTATAACAAACGTTGAGAAATTATAATTCTTAAAAAAAAATTATCTAAAGTGAGATATAGCTACCTTTTGCCCAACTTTAAGATCCTTTTGAATCTTGACCTTCTTTACGGCTTCCTCAAAGTCTTTCATCTTTACCTTTGCCTGTTCAACTTGTTTTTCTGCCTCTTTTGGATCAGGATATTTTTCAACAAAATTATGCAATACAATAGAGGCAGCAGTATTTGCAATTGCTGCAACGTCTGCTCCGCTCATACCATCAGTCATCTCTGCAATCTTTGCCAAATCAACATAATCAGGGTTTAGTCCAGTTGGGGTTCCCATCTCTTTTTCAATTGGAATATCACGTGAACTAATCTCCAATATTTTGAGTCTGCCTTCCTTGTCTGGAATTGGAACTACGATTATTTTGTCAAATCTACCAGGTCTGATTAGTGCAGGATCAATCATATCTGCTCTATTTGTTGCAGCTATTACCACTACACCATTCAAAGAAGTGATTCCATCCATTTCTGTTAGTAATTGACTGACAACTTTTTCTGTTGTTGCACTTTCGCCCATTCCTCTAATTGGTGCAATAGAATCAACCTCATCAAAGAATATGATACATGGTGAAGACTGTCTAGCTCTTCTAAATATTTCTCGAATTCCACGCTCTGATTCACCTATCCATTTGGATAGTAATTCAGGACCTTTTACCGAAATGAAATTTGCCTCACTCTCTGTTGCCACTGCTTTTGCTAACAAGGTCTTTCCAGTTCCACTTGGACCATGTAACAAAATACCGCGTGGCATTCTATAACCAAGCTGAGAGTAAAGATTAGGATATTTCATTGGCCATTCTACAGCTTCTTGGAGTTCTCGTTTTACATTCTCAAGACCACCAATTTGGCTCCACTGTACATCAGGAGTTTCGATATAGACCTCACGCATTCCAGCAGGAGTTACATCCCGGAATGCAAGCTGATAATCATCAGCATTTACAATTAATTTATCTAGGGTTTCTGGAGGAATTTTATCATCAGATAAATTGATTTCTGGTAACAATCGTCGTAGGCATTTCATTGCAGCTTCTTTGCACAAATATTCTAAATCCGCCCCAACATATCCATGACTTGAACCCGAAATTTTTTCCAAGTTTACATCTTCAGTTAAAGGCATGTTTCGTGTGTGAATCAACAAAATCTCCAGTCTTCCTTTTTTATCAGGTACTTTGATCTCAATTTCTCTATCAAATCTTCCAGGTCTTCTCAGAGCTGGGTCTAGTGCATTGGGTCTATTTGTGGCAGCAATGACAATTACTTTACCTCTTCCTTCAAGACCATCCATGAGGGACAGCATTTGTGATACAACTCTTCGCTCAACTTCTCCTGTTACCTCTTCTCTTTTCGGTGCAATAGAATCAATTTCATCTATGAAAACAATTGAGGGGGCTTTTTCTTTTGCCTCTTTGAATATCTCACGTAGTCTTGCCTCACTTTCTCCATAAAACTTACTCATTATCTCAGGACCGGATATGCTGATAAAGTGCGCATTAGTCTCATTTGCAACTGCTTTTGCCAACAGGGTCTTGCCAGTTCCTGGAACTCCATACAGTAAGACACCTTTTGGAGCTTCAACTCCTAGTTTTTCAAATATTTCGGGATGTCGCATTGGAAGTTCAATCATCTCTCTTACTTTTCTTATTTCGTCAGACATTCCTCCAATGTCTTCATAAGACACTTGTGGTACTCCACGTAGACTCTCACCTTTTTCAGCAATATGAAATTCTGTCTTGGGGGTTACGAGTACTGCATCAGTAGCCGGAGTAATTCCAATTACCTGAAATGTCAGTCTACCACCAAAGTATGGCACCATTATATTATCACCTTTTACAAGTGGAATGTTTTCTAGAGAATCAGTAAGATATCTTTCATCAATCGGAGGTATAGAATCAAGCGGTGCAACTATTACTTTTTCAGCAGGAACAGTCTTTATTTTTCTCACAGTTACAGTATCTCCAATTCCAATACCAGTATTGTTTCTACCAAGACCATCAACTCTGATAATTCCCTTTCCTTCATCGGATGGATATAATGGAAGACATCTTGCAACAGATCTTCGTTTTCCAGTAATTTCTAGAATATCACCAGTTGATGCACCTAGAGCATCCATTGATTCATAATCAATACGTGTTACACCTCTACCTACATCGCGAGTATACGCTTCCAATATTTTTAATTGAATAGAATTTTGGGCTATATGTATACATGGAAGGCATGTCTTGTTATACCTTTGGAATCTTTGGTACATATAACATGTACATCCTTGATCTGACAAGGAATAAAAAGTGTAAAAATCTCAATTATACAAAATAATTGAGAACTTTTATATCATAAATGTAATTTGAGATCGAATTGGATGCATATCTTGAAGAGGAATTATACGATCTCATAACACATTGTATTCAAAACTCTAATGCCTCAGATTATTCCATCAAAGAAAATAGAATCAAGGAGATAGGCCAAGAGTTATTTGCAGATGGCGGAGTTGATGCACTTGAAAACATGTATTTTTCAATAGAACATAGAGTTAGAGGAGAGATTTCCGATGATGCCAAACCTTATCGTTCCCTTTGGAACGGCGTCACAAAAGAGTGGAATTATTAGGCAATCGCAACCAGTGACTCATCTTTTACTGGTTCTTGCATCTCTTTTCTTGCTCTGGCTAGTACCATTCTGAGATGTTCAATTTCTATTTCGTCAATCATTTCACACATATTATTTTATAAAATAATTATAATACTTAAGAGATGCGAATCTTTTATGCAAAAGATCTTTTGAATTCAGGATTATTTGTCGGTTTAAGATTTGTACAATAATCAATCCATTGGTGCGTAAATGAAATCTCCTTATCACCATGCAAATAGCATCCAATTACATTTTTAGTATCTATTTTTAGTGGAAAGTCTACAACAAATTTTTCTT
>JANXYF010000139.1 GCA_025350175.1 Nitrosopumilales archaeon
GACCTCTCTGAATTGACTTTTAACATGATGATGGGAAACGCGTTTACACTCTTTGTAGCTCAGCTTGCTTTTCGCATGCAAACTCCATCTGCAAGTGACTTTGAAGAATTCGGACAAATTGTTGAAGCATACCGAAGTAAAGTAAAAGAGCTGTTCTAATTGCTACTGAAAAATATTCTAGTCCCGTATGACGGCTCACCACTTTCAAAGAAGGCATTAGAGTTGGCACAAGATATTGCAAGAAATTTTAATGCTGATCTAAAACTCTTGATGGTTATACCAGTTTACTATCCAATAAGCGATACTGTCTTTTCAGGAGCATCTGTTATGAATTATCAAAAAGTTGTAAAATCTCTAACAGAGCAGGGTGAAAAAGAGATGGAAAAAATTACTCAAAAATGTAGGGAGGAAGGGGCAAAGGCATTTTACAAAATTGTTCATGATGACGTATCTAATGCCATCATAAAGGAAGTAAAAAGATCAAAAATTGATCTAATTATAATGGGAAGCAGAAGGCTAACAGGTGTTGCATCTCTTAAAAGACTTGGAAGTACTGCAAGACATGTCTCAGAGCATGCTACATGTCCTGTTACTATCGTTCACTAGATTTTTACAAAAATAGGAATATAGATAATCTTACAAATACCCAATCAGTGTTATGATATCAGCGATTAATTTGAAACTAAGAAAATGTGACTGTAAATGCGGTTGTACCAGAGATATCTGGAGTAAATATTATGTACTCTGTATATTTTGCACACTTGCAGGTCACAAAATCTGAAAAGTCTAATGTTAGTATCCCAGGTAAGTATCTGGCAAACCTTGCTCATCCACCCAACTGTGTTTACTGTTGCACTCTTTGCATATTAGAACAGCTCGCCAACTCTGGCTCTCATCTTCCTCTTTAGGTGCTAGGTCAGACCACATGCCAACTTTGATGGCTGCAGGACTGCCACAATAATAACAACTACCCATATCTGATTCATCAATATGGACTGTTTTGTGCGTCTCTGTCATTTTCTATCTTATCATGTATTGTGTTCTGGTGCTTAATAAATCGCAAAAGGGATTTTCATATGTGATAACTTGCAACCTTTTAATGTAAAATAAATCAGAGCCATATGTGCGACAATTTTTCTATGTTATGACATTGGCGTGATTTTGCTTATTATCTGGGCAGTGATATCTTGAATTTTATTTATCCTGTCTAGTGATATGCCAGTTATTGCGGACAAGTGATTTTTATCAATTGACAGCAAGTCTTTTGCAACCATGATGTTGTTTCTTGAAATGGCAAATAGCTCATTCTTGGTTAGCGGTAGTATGGTTAGTGGATACAGCCCTTTACTTTGTATCATTGCCTCAAGACAACGGTTTGGAGGATATCTCCATGATAGAACACTCTGACCAATACATGTGGCATATGTGATGACTTCATTTGATACTTTGGTATTGCATACTAACATCTCCCCATCAAATACATCTTTTAGATCTAAAAATCTTGCATGTGCATATAGTGACTCCTTTAGTCCTGTAACGATTCCAGGGTAGTTATGATACTTACATTCTACTAGATATTTTTTCTTGGAATCGGGCTGATACACTATGATGTCAAGCTCATGCTTGACACATCTACCCTGTATGGTTTTTCTTATATTTTGAATCTGATATCCATTCTCCTCTAGAATCCTACTTACATAATTTTCAAAGAGAAATCCTGCTGGACCAAGTTTCATTATTGATTCTTTTAGTTTGTACCTGTGACTTGTTACCCCGCCTGCTTCAAATTGTGCTAACAACGCAAGCACTAGTCGATAAACCTCTCGTGTAGTCATGCCTTCCCGGATCTTCAAACTTATCTCGTCTGACACTCTTCTTGCAAGTTTTTTACTTGCCCCTGCTCTCATGCACGTGCCAATCACCTTGTAAGGATTGAAAGGAACACTTTGGCCGTTTGCTTTTTTTACGAAAATTATTTTTTTGTTATTCAATTGATATCTTTTTACCATCTGAAGGTTTCGGCATTGTGATTCTTAGGATGCCATTCTTGAATATTGCTGAAATCTGTTTTGTGTCTATGTAGCTTGGAAGTTTTATGGTCTTTTTAAAATAGTCAAACTCTGTAACTGTACTGCCTCTTGAAATACAATAAGTCTTGGTTAGTTTTGCCTTGACAGTCAAATGATCTTCTGATAATGTTACCTCGATGTTTTTCTTGTCAACTAGAGGTAGGTCAACTTCCAAAGTCCAACTGGCATGTCTTTCTTTTAGATGAGATAGTGGAACTAGTTCTTTGTGTATGAAATCATCAAACAGCATGTTTCCAAAAAAGGCATTCATCTGTTTTTCTATAATGGAACTAAAATCTGACATGTTTCTCACTTGTATATCTGCGGGGGAGTTGTTGATGGTTGTTCTTTTTGTGCCTGCATTACATTTAATGTCTCTTCCATCAGTTGTCTGTTTTGAAGCCTTAGGTAATCACTTTGTTTTTTAAATTCTGCTAAATCAATCTCTGTCTTTATTATATGTGATATTGTTTTGATGGTCTGCATTGCAGCATCAGGGTCGGGAAAAAAATAATTACATTCAGTATGTAATGCTATGGCAGGTATTGGAGAGTTTTTTAACTGTGTAAGAATGGTGGCATCCGGTCCACTTATTATCCCTGAGAGAAACTTGGGTATCTCATTATCGTATAGTGTTTTTTCAAGACTCTCACGCGTTACTAGTCCATACGTCTTGAGATTTGTTATGTTTCTATCAGGTACATGAAGGCCTGATGTGAATATAATGAGACCAATTTTATTCTTTTTTGAAAAATC
>JANXYF010000158.1 GCA_025350175.1 Nitrosopumilales archaeon
GAGAAATCTGATTGCAAAATTAGAGGCCGATCCACAGACTGATCAAGAAACATTACAGTCTGCAAGAGAAGCACTTCAAGTCGTAGAGGGACTATGGCAAAATTATCATATTGGCATGAATGTTTTTCGTAACGCCAAGGGTGGCCGAGACGATATTAGAGAAGTAAAAACTGATTAAATTAATATAGGTTGCAGACAGTTCTAAATCGAATCATGCATTCTGAAAAGATAAAAAATTTTTTACATAAAAGACATCAGGCAGAACAAAGTGGAGGAGAAGAAAGAGTTCAGGGTCAACATGATAAAGGCAAGCTAACGGCAAGAGAGCGAATTGACCTACTTCTTGATGAGGGGAGTTTTAACGAAATTGATGCAATGACAACTCATCATTATTATGAATTTGATATGCAGGACAAAAAATTCTTTGGAGATGGAGTTATCACAGGATATGGAACTATACACGGAAAACAAGTTTTTCTTTTTGCTTATGATTTTACGGTTCTTGGTGGAACGCTTAGTGAGATGGGTGCCAAGAAAATTACAAAAGTTATGGAGCATGCTACAAACGTCGGTTCTCCAATTATTGGAATAGCTGATTCAGGTGGAGCAAGAATTCAAGAAGGAATTCTAAGTCTTGATGGTTTTGCAAATATTTTTTATCATAATCAACTTGCGTCTGGAGTAGTTCCTCAAATTACCATTAGTGTAGGACCATCCGCAGGAGGTGCGGTATATTCACCTGCAATGACAGACTTTGTGATAATGGCTGACAAGATTGCTACAATGTTTGTAACAGGTCCAGAAGTTGTCAAGACAGTCCTTGGAGAAGATGTATCTTTTGACGAGCTTGGCGGTGCAATGTCACATGGTAAGAATAGTGGTGTTGCACACTTTGTTGCAAAGAATGAATATCAATGCATGGATATTGTCAAGACTCTTTTATCATATCTTCCTCAAAATAGCACAGAAGAACCCCCGATTGTAGAAACTGGTGATGATCCAAATAGACTAGACAATAATCTCATAAACATAATTCCAGATAATCCTCTTCAACCATATGATATGAAAGAAATCATAAGTTCGATAGTTGATAATCACGTATTCTTTGAGATCCATGAATTATTTGCACCAAATGTAGTAATTGGATTTGCCAGACTACATGGAAGGACAGTAGGAATTGTTGCAAACCAACCAATGGTGCTTGCAGGTGCATTGGATATTGATTCATCTAACAAGGCAGCAAGATTCATCAGATTCTGTGATTGCTATAATATTCCAATTATCACTCTTGTAGATACTCCTGGATATATGCCTGGAACACAACAGGAACATGCTGGAATCATCCGTCATGGAAGTAAACTCTTGTATGCTTACTGTGAGGCTACGATTCCAAAGATAACTCTAATCATAGGAAAAGCCTATGGTGGAGCTTACATCGCAATGTCAAGCAAAAATTTGGGAACAGATATGAATTATGCATGGCCAACTGCACAGATAGCTGTACTAGGTTCTGAAGCAGCGGTAAGAATTATGAATAGAAAAGAACTTGATGCTGCAAAAGATTCTGCTGCGCTAAAAAAACAACTTGTAGATAATTTCACTGAAAAATTTGCTAATCCATACGTAGCTGCATCTTATGGTACTATTGATTCAGTAATTGATCCTGCTGAAACACGGCCTGCATTGATACGAGCCTTGGATGCTTTAGCAAATAAAAGAGAGAGAAGAATTCCACGAAAGCATGGTAACATTAATCTTTAGAATGATATGATCAAGAAAATTTTAATCGCAAACAGGGGAGAAATTGCAATACGTGTCATAAAAACATGTAATGCATTAGGGATAAAATCAGTTGCAGTTTATTCTGATGAAGATGTAAATTCAAAGCATGTCAAGATGGCTTCTGAAGCATACCACATTGGTACTGCATCTCCTTCACAAAGTTATCTTAACATGGAAAAGATAGCAGAGACTGTAATTAGCTCTGGAGCTGATGCAATTCATCCAGGATATGGTTTTCTTTCAGAAAATGCAGATTTTGCAGATCTTTGTGAGAAAAAGAAAATCAACTTCATTGGACCTTCTGGAAAATCAATGAGACTATGTGGTGATAAAATGGAATGTAAGAATGCGATGATGAAAGCAAATGTACCAATCGTCCCAGGAAGTCCTGGAATTGTGGAAGAAGTTGAAAAGGCATTAGATATTGCTAACAAAATTGGTTATCCTGTTTTACTAAAGTCAGTTTTTGGAGGAGGAGGCAGAGGAATAAGACTAGTACATAATGAAAAAGAACTCAAAGAAGCTTTTGAGATGGCATCTGGAGAATCAAAAGCAGCATTTGGCAAGTCTGCACTATTAGTTGAGAAATTCCTTCCAAAAATTCGTCATATTGAATTTCAGCTAGCGCGTGATAAACATGGAAATGCGGTGCATATTTTTGAGAGAGAATGTTCTATCCAGAGAAGACATCAAAAGCTCATAGAAATGTCACCCTCTCCAGTTGTTGATCAAAAGGTACGTGATGAAATTGGAGAGCTTGCAGTAAAAGCTGCAGTAGCTGTAGATTATACTAATGCGGGAACTGCCGAATTTCTAAGATTAGATGATGGGACTTTCTACTTTATAGAAATAAATGCCAGATTACAAGTTGAACATCCTGTAACTGAATTAGTTTCAGGACTTGATCTTGTAAAATTACAAATTGATATTGCAAATGGACAAGAAATTCCTTTCAAACAAAAAGATCTCAAAGTAAATGGCTACGCCATAGAATGTAGAATTAATGCAGAGGATACATTCCTAGACTTTGCTCCGTCAACAGGAAAAATCTTTGACGTCAATATTCCTTCAGGTCCTGGAGTTAGAGTTGATACTTATCTATATCCTGGATGCACCGTATCACCTTATTACGACTCACTTATGGGCAAACTTATCACATGGGGACAGAACTTTGAAGAGGCAAGACAAAGGATGACACTTGCATTATCTGATTTCTACATTGAAGGAGTTGAAACTGCAATTCCGTTATACAAGACTATTTTGGATAGTAAGGAATTCATTAGTGGTGATTTATCAACTGACTTTCTTGATAGATTCAAAATTCTTGATAGACTACGTGATGATATGAAAAAAGAGGCATCAGGTAAATCTGAAGCTGCATTAGCTGCAACCTTGATACACTCAGAATTTCTCAAAAACAGGATAAAATCGCATAAAGAACATAGTGTTAGATGGAAAACACAAGTGGATAGGCATTGATATGAAATTCAAACTAGAAAATACAGATGAAAACTTGGATGGAGAAATTGTCAAGTCAGTTGGTAATAACGAATTTGTCTTAAAAATCCAAGGAAAAGAACGTGACCTTAAAGTAATTACAATGACTCACGATAAAGTTGAGTTTATGTTGGATAGTGTTTATCATATTACAAAATATCTTGAAAATAGTACTAATCGAATAACACTAGTTATCGATGGAGTAAAACTTACATTTAACAAACGTCCCGATATGGACAAAATTGTATTCAAACACTCTGGATCTGATTCAGCTGCAGACTCTCAAATAAATCTCAAAAGTCAAATTCCAGGTAGAGTTGTATCAATAAACGTGACTACTGGAGATAATATCAAGAAAGGAGATGTGGTATGTGTCTTGGAATCTATGAAAATGCAAATCTCAATAAAATCTCATAAAGATGGTGTTATAAAATCAATGAAATTGAAACAGGGTGCATCAGTAGCAAAAAATGATGTGCTCGCAGAGATTGAATAAATATTTTTAAAAATAAATTAAAAGGAATTTAATTTCCTTTTTTGAGAAAGTCTATAATTTCTTGATAGTTTGGCTCTATCAATGGATTATCTGAAACCCATTTGTAGACTATTGTTCCATTTGCATCTACGATGAACACAGATCTCTTGGCTGCATCATAACCTTTCACGTGCAACAAGTCAGGCATTAAAATATCATAATCTCTTATTGTCTGACTTTTGTAGTCTCCAAGTACAGGAAAATTGAGATGCTGTGCTTCTGCAAATGCTTTATTTGCAAATGGACCATCGTTACTAATTCCTATTACTTGAGCACCAAGTTTTGATATCTGATTCCATTCATCTCTGAAGGTACACATTTCTTTTGTACATACAGGAGAACTTGCAGCTACAAAGAATGAAAGGACTACTTTATTTCCTTTAAATTCATCTAAGCTTCGCATTTTCAATTCTGTATCCACTAAAGTAAAAGGTGGTGCCTTTTGTCCTACATTTACCATAAAGAAGTTTCATTATTGACATATATCAATCATTTTAGAAATTTAAAATGGTTGAAAGCTATTGTTATTGAAAATTGAAGATATTGCTTAATTCCAAAGAAATTGTTGAAAAATTTACTTGCAATAAAAGTTTTGATCGTATAATGTGAATAGATTTTTATACTCTGCGACTGGCTTGTTAGCTACTTTGGTAGGAGAAGCTGCTAGTAGTTTCAGCCCAATTTTACTATTATTCATATTTGCAATAGTAGGAACAGGGCCGACCTTGATTCTATCTAGGATGATTGCACCAAGACGTACTCCAAATCCTGTGAAATTCCTCCCAATGGAATCTGGCCAAGTCCCACAAGGGGAAGGACGTACTCATTTCATGATGCAGTATTACTCCTATGTCTTGATGTTTGTTGTATTTGATGTGGCGTCGATCTTTTTGTATGCCTGGGGAAGTAGTATTCTTAATTTGCCAAAGTCTGAAACTCTTCCAATTATAGGATTTCTTGCAATAATATTTGCAGCTTTTGCCTTTGCACTATATCAGGCAGGGAGAAAAGACATTTGGTAACTTTTAAATCGAATGTGGAAACGATTCGGGATGGGGAAGAATAATGCTTAAAGAATTACTTAATCCAGATACAGCACCACATGCAACTAATGTTTTAATTGGAAAGCTTGGTGATGTCCTTATCAGAGCAGTGGGAAAACCATTTGACATGGCCATAAACTGGGGTAGAATTTACTCTCTATGGCCAGTTCATCTTGAGACTGCATGCTGCAGTGTAGAATTTGGTGCTGCATCTAGTCCTCGTTATGATGTTGAAAGATTTGGTATTATCGAAGCATTTGGTTCTCTGAGACAATGTGATCTTATCGTTGTCATGGGAACAATTACCAGAAAGATGGCTCCTAGATTGAGAATGGTATATGATCAGATGCCTGATCCAAAATATGTCATAGCAATGGGAGCATGTGCAATAACTGGAGGATTATACTTTGACTCATATAATGTACTACCAGGAATCGATGGGATTCTTCCTGTTGATGTTTATGTTCCAGGTTGTCCACCTAGACCAGAAACACTAATCCAGGGATGTATGTTGCTTCAAGAAAAAATAAAACGGATGAAGGCTAAATAGCCATGAGCTCTGGAACTGAAAAGGACGAAGTTAAAGATACTACGGAAGAGCACTCTGCTAATTCTGATGATACGCCAAAACCAGATTCCATGTCAAAAGAAGAGGCAATAAAATTTTATGAAACAAAAGGACTTGACTTGTCTCCAGATGTTCCTACTAAACCAAAACCTATTCCTGAATTTGAAAAATCATTGGCAGATAAAATTTCTTCAAAATTTGGAGATAAAATACATGTAGACTATATTCGATCTGATAGAATTAGAGTAACTACTAAAAGAGAAAACATTGTAGATGTTGCTAAATTTATTCGAGACGAACTAAGATTCGACCATGCTGAGTCTGTATCTGGAGTTGACTATCCAGATTCAAGAGAGATCGAAGTTGTGTATCACTTGGGATCTTATACTGATGAAAAACTTGGACGACAAATTTTTGCACTTGCAACCCGAGTTCCAAGAGAAGATGTTCCAAATCCAGGTTCAGATACAACTAGAATACCATCATTACGAGATATATTCTATAGTGTAGAGTTTCACGAAAGAGAATGTTTTGAAATGTTTGGTGTTTATTTTGAAGGCCATCCTGATATGCGAAGATTACTTCTCCCAGAAGATTGGGCAGATATACCACCATTTAGAAAAGATTTCAAGATAAAGGGAAGATAAAATGACAACACAACTGCCTCCAGGAATGCATATTGAGACCGTGGATGAAAAAATCATGACACTCAATGTAGGACCTCAACATCCAGGTTCTGGACATATGAGATTAATTATCAAAGTTGACGGTGATTATATTGTTTCATGTGATCCTGATCCAGGTTATGTACATCGAGGAGAAGAAAAAATGGCTGAATATAGAAATTATATTCAGAATATTCCTCATCTTGAAAGACCTGTAATTCATGATTCTTCCAATATCTTGTATCCGTACTGTCTTGGAGTGGAAGAATTATTGGGAATTGAAGTTCCAGAAAGAGCAAAATACATTCGAGTCATTGCCGCAGAACTGAATCGTTGTATCTATATCTTATACTGGTTGGCTATCTATGGAATATTCTTAGGTCATTCTACAATGTTCATGTGGCCTGCAGGTGATAGAGAACTTTTCATTGATCTTTTAGAAGCAATGTCTGGTGCAAGAGTAACTCATGCATATCTAGTACCTGGAGGAGTACGAAATGATTTACCATCTAATTTTGAAGAACGATGCTTAAGACAAGTTGCATATTTTGAGAAAAGACTGAAAGAGTACGAAGATATTTTTTATCAGAATCCTCTCTTGAAAGCAAGAACAGAAGGTAGTGGAATATTATCAAGAACAGATGCTATCAGACTTGGTACAACTGGATCAGTACTGCGAGCATCCGGTGTTGATTTTGATGTAAGAAAAAAAGAGCCATATGATGTCTATGAAAATCTAGACTTTCAAACAGTAGTAATGAAAGAAGGTGATTCCTATGCTAGGTCTCGTATACCTTATCTTGAGATGTTTGAAAGTTGCAGAATAATTAAAGATGCATTAAAAAAGATGCCAAAGTCCGGCTCTGTACGCACAAAACTAAAACCAAATCCAAAAGGTGGAAATGATGAAGTTTATCGTAGAGTAGAGTCTGGCAGAGGAGCAATTGGATATTACATTGTGTCTAACAACAGACCGGAGCCTTATAGAGTGAAGATAAGCGTCGGTTCATTTAGAAACTTGATCTGTATGCCGTATTTGTTAAAAGGAGAAAAATTAGGTAACATGCCAGCAGTCTACTGGGGTCTTAATTATTGGCCTGTGGAGGCAGATCGATAAATGTCAACTATCGCACCGCAGTTTAGATTAAGTAGATTCATTGCTTCTCTATTTGATTTAATATTCTGGGTACTTCTGATCTTCAGTCTAGTTGGATTACCAATAGTCTTTATCATATTATTTTACATCAAGCTTCCAATAATCAACGGTCAACTCATGACGCCATATCTTTCAATGACTTGGATGGCCGACCCATCACGTACTCTTCCAATTATCAAAAATTTTCTTCACACAACTATCTTTAGAGTAATGGTATTTCCAGGATTTGGATTTGCAGCTCTACTTGCAGCTGCAACAATATTTGTAGAAAGAAAGTTCCTTGCAAAAATTCAGCTTAGAGTAGGACCACTTTATTGTGGAAAAATAGAAGGAATTCTACAACTGATGGGTGATGGTTTTAAGCTAATGAGTAAGGAGATCATAATACCTGCAAAAGCAGACAAACCAATTTTCTGGATGGGTCCACTATTGTTTGTCGGTGCAGCAGGTGCCTTTGTTTCTCTGATTCCAGTTGCTCCGGGTTGGGTAGTTGCAAATCCTAATGTTGGTCTTTTAGCAGTATTTGCAGTCATTGGTTTCTTTCCGATAATTGCGGTACTAACAGCATGGGCGGCAAATAGCAAGTGGACATTCATTGGTGGTCTTAGAGCCCTACACCAAATGGTTGCTTTTGAAATCCCATTAATTTTGTCACTTCTTGGCGTAGTAATACTCTCTGGAAGTCTAAATCTTTCACAGATTGTTGAATCACAACAGCACTTTTGGTGGATCACTTTTGTACCAATTGGAGCTATAGTCTTTTTCATTACGATCTTTGCAGAACTTGAAAGAATTCCATTTGATCTTCCAGAAGCAGAAAGTGAAATTGTTGCAGGATGGTTAACAGAGTTCTCTGGAATGATGTATGGATTAATTCAGCTTGGAACTTATCTAAAATTATATGCATTTGCGGGATTGTTTGTTGTATTATTCCTTGGTGGTTGGAACGGTCCGATGGTTTGGCCACCATTCCCACAGGATATCATAACTAACGGAATTACAATTGGTCCTATAACTGCCAAATTTCCTGGATTGCCACTCTTTGATCAACAAATGCTCAATGGTACACTGTGGTTTGTGATTAAGACTGTTGGAGTTATACTTTTGATTCTACTACCTCGTGGAGTTTTCCCAAGAGTTAGAATGGATATAGCATTACACACTGGTTGGTACAAACTAATCGGTCTTGCCTTCATTAACATCTTTATAGCTCTCGGATTGCTATACGCAGGTGTCTTGGGACCTGGAGGATTGTTACAATGAGTAATGTTATAGGAATAATCCGCGCATTAAATTCTGGAGTTAAACATCTTGCAGTAAAGAGATTTACTTTACGATATCCTGAGGAGAAATTAAAATTCGTAGGCGATGGATTTCAATTCAATCCAGAGACTGGAGTGGGAATAGCTGGATTAAGAGGTCGACACATATTGTTCCATGAAAATTGTACTGGTTGTCAGCTTTGTGCTGTAGCATGTGAGGGGATAGCAGAGGCCATAAGTATGGTCAAAATAGCTGAAACGTGGAAGCATAACAAGAAAGCAATAATGCCACAGATAGATTATGGCAAGTGTGTATTCTGTGGACTGTGTGTAGATGCTTGTCCGTTTTATGCACTATACATGACAAATGACTATGAGCTTTCTTCGTTTTCCAAATCTGCTCTAATTTACACCCCTGCTCAGCTTGCTATAAAACCAAAGATTTCACAAGATGTTGAAATAAAAATAAGTGACAGGGGTGCTTCACATGGTTGATTCAGTATTTCTAGCTCTATCTGTCATAACAATTGGTTCTGCTATTGTGGCACTTGAGGTACGATCTCTGATATATGGTTCAATTGCATTGATGATAACATTATCTGGAGTGGCAGGATTCTTTCTGCTTTTGGATGCACCATTTGTAGCAATGTTTCAACTTTCAGTTTATGTAGGTTCCATTGCAGTTCTGATATTATTTACAGTTATGCTAGTGCGACGTGAGCTTATCTTCAATAAAGTAGAAGATAAACGCCGAAGATATGCAGGCATTGGATTAATGCTTGCACTTATGCTAGGCATAGGAACAATAATCATTGGTTCTGGACTAAAATCAATGGATACCAATTCACCTATGATTGATTACAAAAAGATAGGAGAAGACTTTCTGACATATTATTCACCAGCATTAATCGTTATGGCACTAATTTTGGCTTCATCAATTACTGGAGCAATGACACTAGCAAGAAGAGAGGATGCAATAGATGACCAACGCGCTGATTGATTTTATTTTAGTTTCAGTGGCACTTCTTGCCATTGGAATCTATGGGATGGCTGTAAAGAGAAATGCAATCCGTATGCTTTTTGGTATAGAGATGATTATCAATTCAGCAAATCTCAATTTGGTTGCATTTTCTAGATATATACCAAATAGTCAGGGACAAACATTGGCACTATTTTCTATCGCAATAGCAGCTGCAGAAGTTGCAGTTGGATTGGCACTGATAATTGTGGCATATAGAATGTACAGAAACATTGACATTGCAGACTTTAGGAGCTTGAAAGGATAATGCAATTCGTATTATTACAGGCTCTCTTCTTACCTCTACTGCTTTCTCCGGTAGCATATTACTTGGGACGAAAATCTGGACCTACTGTTGCAACCTGGTTTACTTTTGGTTTATTGTTGTATTGTACTGTACTAGTCATTGCTCCTGCACTTTCAGGAAGTTATGAAGAGCACTACAAGTGGACTCAATTATTTGGTGAATTTGGATTGTTAATTGACGGTCTTGCCTCTCCATTTGCAATCATAATCTATGTAATATCTACAGTACTTGTACTATTTTCAAAACCTTACATGGTCTCAAGAATTACCACAATGTATGAAGAACGAGTAAGTTCTGAAAAACATTTGGTGGGAGGCGGTACTGAAGTGATAGAGTCTTCTTCTCTAAAAGAACATCTCAATCATCAGATTGGAGCATACTATGCTCTCTTTCTTGTCATGGCGATGGGAATGCTTGGAACTATCCTTGCAACTAATCTAATAGAATTCTATGTCTTCTTTGAGTTGATGCTAATTCCCGCATTCTTCATGTTAGCAATATGGGGCTATGAATCAAGGAGAAGAGTTGCACTACTATTCCTTTTCTGGACTCATGTAGGAGCTGTAATTCTTTTACTTGGTTTTCTTTCAATTGGTCTAAGTGTTGGCAGCTTCAACTATGCTGATATCAAAGCACATGGCATACCGCCACATGTTTTAGGCCTTGCAGCTGTTGCGATAATTGTAGGTCTTGCAGTAAAAATGGCAGCATTTGTAGTGCACATGTGGCTTCCACATGTTTATCGGGCTTCGCCAACACCACTTAATGCATTATCTTCTGGAGCAATGCTTGGAGTTGGAGCATATGGATTCTTTAGACTGATAATAATGCTAATGCCTGGGCAATATGAGCATCTTGCCCTAGCTCTAAACATTTGGGGGTTGGTAACAATGATCTACGGTGGAATAATGGCACTAGTGCAAGACGACATTAGAAAGCTGTTTGCTTATTCTAGTATAAGTCAAATGGGTTACATTATGTTTGGAATTGGTACTGTTTCCGTACTTGGACTTTCTGGTTCTGAAATGATGTTTGTTTCTCATAGTTTAGGTAAAGTAATTTTATTCATGATGGTTGGTGCAATAATTTTGCAAGTCAAAACTCGCAGCCTCACAAAGATGGGAGGTCTTGCAGGAAAAATGCCGATAACCGCAGTTTGTGCAATGATTGGAGCACTTACTCTAATGGGAATTCCACCAACTAGTGGATTCATGGCAGAATGGACCATGTTCTATGGTGCACTTCAAACTGCTATCCAACAGGGCTCTATGATTAGAATGGCTACATTTGGTTTAGGTTTGGTTGCAACTGTTATCACGATGGCATACATACTATGGATGATAAAACGAGTTTTCTTTGGAAAACTTCCAGAAAATCTAGAGAATACAAAAGAAGCAAATTGGTATGTTACAGGCCCAATGATGGTCTTGGCAGGATTTAGTGTCGTAATTGGAATATATCCAGACATATTCTTTAATCAAATAATTCCTTTCATGAAAGGACTGGTGGGAGTTTAGAAAATGTCTATTTTACCTTTTGATCTTG
>JANXYF010000219.1 GCA_025350175.1 Nitrosopumilales archaeon
TGTATGCTCTAGTCCCGGAATCACATGCATCCATAACATTCAATGGATTACAGGTCAAATAAAAAGTTCAACTAATTTACAACACTAGTTTGAAATTCATATCTTAATAGCCCCCCAATCTTGACCATTTTTCATAGTGAATAACCCCAATCCCATTGATGTAATCTTGTGGACATTAAGACGAAATGAAGGCGATGTTGTAAATCTGTATAATTATCTTTCAGGACTGATGCAGATTTCAACAGGAGGAAATTTCCTCAATTTTGGATACTGGGACGAGTCTACTAAAAATCCAGTTGATGCTCAATCAAATCTTTGCAATACAGTAGGAAAGATGGCACAACTAGATGATGCAAAAAAGATTCTAGATGTTGGGAGTGGGTTTTCAGAGCCAGCGCTGCTTTGGAAGAAAAATTATCCAGATTTGGACATAACATGCTTGAACATAAATTCAAATCAACTAAAATCTGCAAATAAAATATTAGAAAAAATAGGAAGTAAAATCAATTTGCTAAATTCAACTGCGACAAAGATTCCACTTGCTAACGAGTCCTGTGATAGAGTAATAGCATTAGAATCAGCGCAGCATTTCAAGCCAATTCACGAATTTATATCAGAGGCAAGACGAGTTCTCAAGAAAAATGGATTTGTGATACTTGCAATTCCAGTTCTTTTAAAACCAACAAAGATGGATATTTTAAAAATGGGCATACTCAAGTTTACGTGGTCTTCGGAGCATTATGACTTTGAGACTATAAAAAAATCAATCAATGACGTAGGTTTGAATATCGTAGAAACTCAATTGATTGGATCAAAAGTATACTCGCCCTTGGCAGATTATTATATAAAAAATCATGAATTTTTAAGAGAAAAGATCCTAAAACTGTATCCTTCCTACGTGGAGAAGATATTATTCAAGTCAATGTTAAAGATGAAAGAATCTGCAATAGATCAAACTATTGAATATGCACTAGTAAAGTGCATAAAGTAAAACCTTATCAATCTCCAAAATCTGTAACTTTTCATAGCATACCATTTCCGTCTGGATGCTTGTCTGCGTAGGTACTCTCTACGCAGCGCCTTCTTAATTTTCAAAAATAACACCAGTCATAGATTACAAGTTTTAACCGTAAGAATTATTATCACAAATCAGTAATAGAAAACCATGGGGCTTTTTAAGAAAAAAGAAGAAGCTATTTTAACAAAGTGCAAGGAATGCGGTCTTGAGTTGCACGATCCTCTAAGACTCGATAGACATATGAAAAAAGCACACAAACATGTATCACAGAAAAACTTTGACGAGCCAGGTACCAACACCGGCGGAATGTGGTAAGGTAAGTCATGTTTTCTTCAAAAAAGGTAATGTAAAATGGTTGCTTTAGATATAATCGGTAATTTAGCAAACTTTGTAATTAATATCATATCAAATTCTGGCTATCTTGGAATATTTGCTCTCATGACAATAGAAAGTGCACTGATTCCAATTCCAAGTGAAATCATCATGCCATTTTCAGGATACCTTGTATTCACAGGAAAATTCAATCCAATTTTGGTCATAATTGCAGGCGGTGCTGGAAATCTAGCAGGTTCTCTTATAGCATATTTCATTGGCATAAAATTGGGCAGAGAAGTTATCTTGAGATATGGCAAGTATATCCTTTTAAAAAAATCCCACTTGGATTGGGCCGAATCATTCTTTGAGAAACATGGTAACAAGACCACATTTGTAACTAGGCTGTTACCTGGTATTCGAACATACATTTCATTGCCTGCAGGAATTGCAAAGATGAATTTGAAAAAATTTTCAGTGTATACTTTTGCTGGTTCTATAATATGGAGTGCCATGCTGACTTATGCAGGAATGGCTCTAGGTGAAGAGTGGAATAAGATCAGAGATTACTCACACTATATCGACGCAATAGTTGGAATAGCAATCATAATTATAGTAATTATAATAATCAAGAAAAGAATTGGCAAAACAGAAACTAGCTAGCGGTCTTTATACTTGCTTAGTTCTTCTAAAATTATCTTAAATATTGTTTCATTGTCAAGCAATACACATAAAATATTATTTTCCTTACATGCTTTTCCAATCTCCACATCTTCGGTAACTACAATCATTCCATTTTCTTCGGCATATTTTATGACAGAATAGTCACTTGATAGTTTTTTTCCTTCAGAAATTAGTTTCTTGACACTAAATGCCTGATATCCAAATTCTTTGAGTTTTGTATCTATTCCATCATACATTTCATCAACTAGTACCTTCATTGTCAGTATTTCGTTTCAGACTTCTATTATTATGTTAGGGTATGGAAGATCCATAGAAAGATAATTTCATGTCAGAAAAGATTTGATAAATTTTACAAATACGTGTATATAAGTGCGAATTTTTACCAAATCATGATCAAGGCGATTAGCGTAGCAGGACTGCTGGAAGGTACGCCATTTAAAAAGCCAACAGTTGAGATAGATGAACTTCCAGGGATAATATCGTCAGGACACCTTACTTGGATCGAATGTGTGGTGGATAGCATAATTGACGATTCACCAAAAATTCTAGAAAAATTAGGCATCACAATGGATGCTTCTGTTCTATTATCAGGATACGTATCAAGTTATGAAGACAGGGGAGACACACTAGGTCTCATGATACCATTTGTCGTACCTGGAAACAACAAAACTTTGACTGCGCCCATTTTGATATTCATGAAAAAAGATTTGATTGTAACAATTCATGATGACTATGGTGGAAAGATAACACGTTTGTATAATTACGCTCCTACTGTTTTACGAAAACTTCCAAAAGAGGCAGACACTTGGGCAGATGGGCAGACAATACTTTTAGCAAGAATCATAGATGAAATTTGTGAATCTAATTTTTCAATACTACGACTCATAGTAGAAAGAGCAGAACAGTTTGAGATTGATATTGCAGGCTCAAGACAAGTTACTAGAGATATTTCATTAGAGCTATCAAACATGAAGACATCTCTTTTGACTTTTCTAAATGCAGTATGGGCTACTTATGATACAGTACACAACCTAAAGCATGGAGATGCAGACATGGTATCAGATGACGAAATAATTCTTGGAAAATTTGAGGTAATTCTTGGAAGACTTGATAGACAGATACAAATGTCTGAAAACGTCATGCAGATGGTTGCTACTGGAGTCAATGTAGTACAGACCGAAGTTACAAACAAGGTCACCATCCTTATCATTTGGTGGACAGTAGCTGGAACTGCTGAACTTGTACCAAATACAATTGCAACAGTCTTTGGATTGTATCCCAACCATGAGACAGTATTTTTCCCAATAGTTGCAACAGTAGTTGGATCTGCAATATTAGCAACGGCAGTAGCTTACTTTTATGTAAGAAAGTTCTTTGGACAGAAACTAGGCTTTGACAAATTCAAGAAATTCCGAAGAAAATCTACTAAATAGTTTTTTGAGAAGATAGTCTTTTTTGCATATTTATCCATTTTAACCATGATTCTGTGTAAAAACTACATATTTCCTTTCAAAATTATTTAAAGATGCTATAAATCAATAAAACTTAGATCTTCGGTACAGAGTTAAAGATTCATAAATCGAGTTCACTAAACATCGGGGAATTACGATCTATGAAAGATTTTGGCACCCTAGAATATGTCTTAGACATATACTCAAAAAATTGGACTTGGAAATTAACTGGCCCTAGGGCAGTAAGCATGGTAGCCCGTGTCATACCACATGCATGGTATGGTAACGGTCCGGAAGAGGCAATCGTTCCAGACACAGTCCAAAATGTAGAGAAGATAAAATGGATCATGGATAGATATCCCCTTGAGATTAGGTCAAAATCAATTTGGCATAGAAAAGTTCGCAAAGTTATAGTCCCCAAAAAAAAATGGACTAGAATTGAAAAGCTTCGAAAAGCAAATCCTGGACCGCAATTTCGAGGAAAGCTTCTTGACTTTCAAAGAGAGGGACTTGATTTTCTACTCAAGTCATATGGGAATGCACTCTTGGCAGACGAGATGGGGTTGGGCAAGTGTTTGAAAGGTAATTCTATGATAAACACTACAAGCGGAAGTGTTGCCATACAAGAAATCTGGGATCAATCTAAAATTACAGAGCAAGAAGGAAATGAAGAATGGGCCAAATTAAAAACTTCCATAAGCATACAAACATTTGATGGAAAATATATTGTTCCAAGACAAGTAAATAGAATATTTAGACAAAAAATTAACGAACCAATAACAAAGATAATTCTCAAAGATGGTTCAGAAATAGAATGTACCAAGCGTCATAGATTTCTTACTCCAGACGGATGGAAAAGAGCTGGTGAATTAAATGCAAATGACAAAATTGCGGTGCCCTCAAAGACAATACATGATGGTAAAAGTACACTGCCTCAAGATATCGCAGAATTAATGGCATGGCAGATGGCAGAAGGTTACGAATATGTGGAGGGCGGCAAATATCCACATGGTAGATTCTACAATTCAGATCCAAAGATACTTGCAAGAGTACAAAAATTAGCAAAACAACAAGGAATAGATCTCCTCAAGGCAAGAAAAGAAAAAACAACTAGTGTGATTGCCACGACTCAATTTTATCAACTGTTTTCAAAATGGGGGTACGAGTGGGGCAGAAGATCAAAAGACAAACTAGTTCCAAGATCAATAATTGAAGCACCCATAGAAACACAAAAAGCATTTGTGCAAGCCATGTTTGATTCAGAAGGTCATGTAGGAAAAACTCATTGTGAATTAGCTACTGCAAGTAAATCCATAGCATTCACACTAGGTGAAATTCTTCGTCATTTTGGAATATGGCTTCGCATCAGAGTAGCCAAGAAATATGCAACAAATGGTACAAGAAAACGTCGAACATACTACATTTGCACATTCGGTGGCAATTCAATAGATAGATTCGTCGAACATTTTCATCTTATATCAACACATAAACAAATAGCACTTGAAAAACTGGCAAGAAAAAAACACAATACAAACATAGAAGGAGTGCCATCACAAAAAATTGTTCAAAGGATTGCAGAGTCCGGAGTATCTCTACGGTCTCTCAACCTGTATACGCCATACAAGTACACCCAAGGTATGAGTAAGCAACTGGCACTACATGTTTCTAACAAATTAGATTCATCACATCAGAATTTGGCCCAACAATTACGAGAAATATCTTTAGAGTCAATCAATTGGTGTCCAATTAAATCAGTAGATGAAAAACAATTTTGCGGTTATGTGTATGACCTATCCGTACCTGAAACACACAACTATATCGCAAACGGAATCATAACCCACAATACAGTCCAGACCTTGGCGTATCTTGCTACAGAGAAACAAACATTTCCAGTCTTGATTGTAGCCCCGCTGGTTACACTAAACAATTGGCAAAGAGAGACTCAAAAATTCCTAAAAAAACGTAGCCGCAATGGAAGAATAATTGAAGACGGATATCCATCATCTGTTTTAATTCGAACCGGTAAATCCCAAGAGATTGAGAAACATGATGTGTATATCATAAACTATGATTTACTTCATAAAAGAATTGATGACCTTTCAAAATTAAATATCAAAACAATTGTCTGTGATGAAGTACAGCATCTACGATCAAAGACTACAAAAAAATATACGGCTGTAAAAAAACTTGCGGCTCTTGATTCAGTAAAATATAGAGTTGGGCTTTCTGGAACAC
>JANXYF010000186.1 GCA_025350175.1 Nitrosopumilales archaeon
TGGCTGTTTTATTTGAAGATCATTCCAACCCATATGAGGAATCTTGAATTTATTTGGAAGAATTATCACTTCACCTTCCAAAATTCCAAGTCCTCCTAATTTTCCTTCTTCACTTTTCTCAAAGAACATTTCCATTCCTAAGCATATACCTAATATCGGAATCTGATTTTTTACTAAATCTTGAAATGCAGTTTTTGAAGTATCAAGACTCTTGATTGCAGGATCAAAATTTCCCACTCCAGGTAAAAATAATCCAGAATAATTTTTTATTTTTTCTAGATTAGTTATTATGTCTACGTCTGCTTCATTTTTCTCTAACGATGATTTAAGACTGAATATATTTCCTGCCCCATAATCAAATATTGCAACCCTTACCATCACATGGCACCTTTTGTACTGGGTACTCCTTTTTGTTTCTCATCATAACCTGCTGCGGTTCTCCATGCTACTGCAAATGCCTTAATTGCAGCTTCAATTTTGTGATGATCATTTTCACCGTATTTTACAGATACGTGCATACAGATGTTTAGATTCTGTGCCAATGATCTGAAAAAGTGCTCCAAATCCTCCTTTGAGATTCCTTCTATTTGTTTTCTCTCAATAGACAAGTCTATTCTTTGATATTGTCTTTTGATAAGATCTAGTGATGCCTCTGCAAGAGATTCGTCCATCGGTACTGAAGAGTGACCAAATCTTACAATTCCTACTCTATTACCCAGAGATTGATCCATTGCATTTCCAAGAGCTATTGCGGTATCTTCGATTAGGTGATGATCTATTCCATCTAGTGATTTTGCATTCAATTTAAGGTCAAGCATGGCATGTTTAGATAATGATATGATTAGGTGATCGAGAAATGGTAGACCTGTTCTTATGGAAATTTTTCCTTTTCCGTCCAGATTTACATCAACTAATACTTCGGTTTCCTTGGTCTTCCTATTGATTCGAGATGTTCTAGCTTTCATTAAAATCACTGAGTAGAGAAGTGGTTTATGCCCTAACTAGATTTAATGTCTTCGGAATTAGATCTATAGATTTGACTATAATGTCGGCATTGTTGCTCTCAAATAGAGATCTTTTTGCATCCTGATCCTTGCTAGTGCCATATACCCCACAGAATATTGTTGGAACTCCAGACTCATGGGCTTTACGTGCCATGATATAGTCCTCCATAGAGTCACCTACATATAGTGAATTTTTTCCGTTCATACCCTTTATTGCAGATATGAGAGATTGAGGATTTGGTTTTGCCATTTCACGTGGCTCATCCTCTAGGAATCTAGAATTATTCAAATCAAATTCGTTAAACAAGTCTTTTAGAGAATGTTTTGCAGATAAAAGACCTCGTCCTGTCACAATTGCAATTTTTTCGTCAAATTTATCATGTAGACTTTTTACAAGATCTTTATTCAAAAGCACTACATCATTTTCAATTAATCCTAGACCATCAAAAAACTGGGGTTTTCTCTTGTAAAGTTGTAAATATAATTCAGAACCATAGAACATTTCATCAAATATGGAGGAAAGAGGACTTTGAAATTTTTTATTTGGGTACGCTAGTTTTTTTCTAATATCAAAAACATCAATGTTGTTATTGTCTAGATATTTGTCAACTGATTGTATTCCTGTTTGATCTGCATTTTCTATTACCTTAAGAACAAATTTAGGAAATGGTTCATTTTTTTTCTTTGCGGATACAATGGAAAGTATTAACGCATATGCCACATCAATCTCATCATTAAAACCACCACTAGTCTTGAAACCTTCTATCATACTTGTTGTTACTAATCCAGATTCATTTACTTGAGTCATTTCTTTTATAATAAAATCTACAGTCTTTTTTATAGCCAAATCATAAGAATTAGACACATCTATTAGAACTCCATCGCAGTCAAACACTATAGAATCTAGTTGTTTTATCTTCTCGATTTTTGTAGAATCTATTATGATTCCATTTTGTATTTCATTTAAAGTCAAGTCAATAAATCCCGTATAGCTGTAAGAAATTTAGAATTCATATCTTGTGAACCTACGGTAACTCTCAGACAGCCTTCATGTTGACCAATTTTACCAAGATTTTTTATGGATATTCCTTGCTCGATTAGTGCCTTGTGAATTCTTTGACCAGAACCTCCGGC
>JANXYF010000187.1 GCA_025350175.1 Nitrosopumilales archaeon
CAGAAAAAGAGTTGTTGGAATTTTTCATCAAGGCAGAATCTTTGTTATCACCTTATGATGTTCAGAACAGATTGTACGAACTATAGAAGCACGAGATGGCAAGACAAGACACTCGTTTAGAGCCATAGGACATACCACATATGTTGCATTTGCAAGAAAGGTTATCACACCTGCAAGCTTCCGTAAGATATTGGCACCTATGGAACAGCCAGAAATTGAGACCGACGAAGTTGAATCTTCTGAAGACGAAAGTTTATCATCTCTTAAAAAATAAAACGACTGTTGGCAAAGATTCTACAATCTTCAATTGTTCAGAGTTTCATACCTGCACGAAAGACTTTGTCTAGAAAAGGTGATAATGGTAAAGTCCTAGTTCTTGGAGGAAATTATCTCTATCATGGAGCACCAATATTGTCTTCTATTGCGGCATTAAGGGCAGGAACCGATTTGGTATACACATGTGTTCCAAAAATTAATGTAATGTCAACCCGTGCATATTCTCCAAATCTTATTGTTGTACCATTAGTTGATGTCAAACTTACTAGAGGCTCAGTACAGAAATTACTTGGAATCATACCCAAAGAACTGGATTCTGCTACAATGGGAATGGGTCTTGGAATTCAAGACCGTGAAGCAATAAAAATTCTGATTCGTTCTCTTCTAGATAGAGCCGTTATGATCTCACTTGATGCAAGTTGTCTAGTGCCAGAAATTCTTCCTGACATTCAAGACAAAAAAGTAGTGGTTACTCCTCATGCTGGAGAGTTTAGACGACTCTTTGGAGAGATGCCTCCAGATAATGTAAAACAGAGAACTGTCATGGTAGAAAAATATGCAAAAGACAATGGCGTAACCATATTGCTAAAAGGTCCCACAGATGTTGTGTCTGATGGAACTCAGACGTATCAGAACCCGAAAAATATTGCTGCCATGACTGTGGGAGGAACAGGGGATGTACTATCTGGTGTTGTAGCGGCAATGCTTGCAAAAAATAAAAATCCTGTACACGCAGCTTCTGCTGCAGTTTTTGTTAATGGAAAGGCTGGATATTTAGCACAAAAAAAATATGGTCTGCATATTGTGGCCACAGATCTATTGGATTTTATACCATTTGCAATGAAACCATTTGATAAAGTGAAATAATTTATGCAAGAAAACTATGTTGACAAGAATTTTTCAAGTCTAGTTTCTGATTTACAAAAGCTAATACGACAACCAAGTGTCTCAGCAAAAAATCTGGGACTAGAAGAATGTGCTGGATTAATTGTTCAAATGATGAAAAAGTCTGGCATTCACGCAGAGACACTTCGTATAAAAAAAGGAATTCCTCCTGCCATATATGGTGAGGTCAAATCAAAACAAAATCCTGACAAGACACTACTTTTCTACAATCATTATGATGTACAGCCTGAAGAACCGCTTGAACTATGGGATGATAAACCATTTAGTGGGAAAATAAAAGGAAACAAGATTTACGGAAGAGGTTCTACTGATGACAAGGGCGAATTAATTACAAGAATAAAGGCCGTAGAGGCATTTCTGAAAACAACAGGTGATGTTCCGTGTAACATTAAATTTTTCATCGAAGGCGAAGAAGAGATTGGAAGTGTACACATTGAAGATTACCTACAAAAATATGAAAAGAAATTATCCTGTAATGCAGTTATCTGGGAATTTGGCTATGTGGATGAAAAGAATAGACCCATAATCAGTCTTGGAATGAAGGGGTTACTCTATGTAGAATTGTCTAAAAAAGAATCAATACGTGATGCACATTCTAGTCTGGCAGTAATTATAGAAAATCCTGCTTGGAGGCTAGTTGAAGCATTAAAGACGCTGCGTAATGTGGATGGTAAAATACTGATAAAAGATTGGTACAAAGAAGTCGACAAATTCACCAAGGAAGATCTTTTGATTATAAACTCTGAACCCTTTGACGAAAATTCATTCAAAAAAGAATACGGTATTAGAAAATTTGTCGGAAATAAAAAAGGTATGGCAATAAAAAAAGCACTTGTAGGAGAACCCACATGTAACATAGCAGGATTCACATCTGGCTATGAGGGAATTGGTGCAAAGACTGTCTTACCTTCCAAGGCATTAGTAAAAATTGATTTTAGATTAATTCCTAAAATGGATCCACAAAAACAGTTGCTTAGACTAAAGAAACATCTTAAAGAAAATGGATTTGGTGACATTGAAGTTAAACTAATTCATGGTGAGGCTGCAGCTAGAACCAAGATTTCTGATCCTTTTGTTAAGATTGTAAAAAAAGCAGCAGATGAATCATTTGGAACATCAATACTCAGTGTCTCTTCTGCCGGAACGGGTCCTATGTTTTCATTTGTTAAATTCTTAAAATCTCCATGCATTGCGATAGGGAGCACATATGTTTTTTCACGAATTCACTCACCCAATGAATTTGCAAGGATTGACTTGTTGAGGAAAACTACAAAATGCATGTGCAAAATAATTCGAAATTTTGCATCGTAGTTAAGTTTCATAAAATTCTATTTTGAAAAGGTTGGAAATTATCTGATCTCTTGCCTCTGGATAATTGATCTGTGAATGATCATACAGAAAGGCCTTTATTGTGCTCATTTTGAAGTTCAAACATGGCTTACATGTACATGCCAGGAGCTACCGCAGTCGGCATTACTTATGATGGTGGCGTAGTAATGGCAAGTGAAAGAAGAATAGCTTATGGTAATTTTGTGGTAAGCAAGACTACAAAGAAAACATTCAAGATTACTGACTTTGTTGGCGCATGCTGTGCTGGAATGGTTGCAGACATGCAGGTTTTAGCAATGCAGATGAGAGCAATGACCAAGATTAGAAAGATGGAACTCAAACGCGAGATTCCTCCAAACTCTGTGGCAAAGATGATGTCTAGTTTGATGTACGAGCGAAGATACTATCCACTAATGACCCAAGTCATAGTTGGAGGAGTAGACGATGAAGCGGTTATTTACACATTAGACCCACTAGGTTCTGTTTTACCTGATGACTATGCAGCAGTAGGAACTGGTGCAGAGATGGCACTTGGAGTCTTAGACCAAGAGTTCAAACCAAAGATGAGCGAACAGGATGCTGTAAAACTAGCAGTCAAATCCATAAAATCTGCAATAATGAGAGACAACGCAAGTGGTGACGGGATTGACGTACTTGTAGTTGATAAGAACGGAACAAGAGAAACTACTGAAAAATAGATTATTTACTTTTTAATTAATTTAGCAGCTTCCCAATATTTGTCTGAAATATAATGTAGGTTTTTTACAACTTCACCTTTTGATATGTTTGCCATATCTTCACTTGATACCAATGCCTTTCCAATTGCAAGAAACTTGTTGTGTACTTCTTCAACCACACAAATTATGTCATCTTTTTGAAATTCCGTGAATTTTTTAATTCCAGGACGCATGACATTGGCTCCATTGCAAACAAACTTTATTGCCCCTGAATCAACTACTGCCTTTGGAAATTTTTCTAAAAGTCCTACCTCTGAAAGAAATGGAAGATAAATTTCTCCTATTCGTATTGCTGTAATATTATCACCAGTTATCATGCTTGTACTGTCATCAAGTTCATGTAGCACTAACGTCTTTGCTTTTGGTAACTCGATACGCCATTGTTTAGTCATTTTATCAATGACTTCTGAAATATTGCTTTTGGATATATTATGCGATTTCAATTCTCGACATTTCCTGTTTGATATCTAACAAATCACGTAAAATCGAACTAGCTGTTTCTATGCCTCCTGCACCACGACCAATTATTGTCTGCTGACCAGAATGTTCTGAATTGAATGTAATGGCATTTAGTGTGCCATTGACACACATTGGATCATCAAGAGGTATCTCCTTTGGTGATACTACCAATTCCCTATCACATGACGCAATCAATTTTACTGCGCAATCATGAGATGTTGCTTTTTTAACATCAGACGTAGTAACGTCTCTAATTCCTATTCTTTTGATGTCTTTCATGGTTACTTTCATGTCCATTATCCAATTGGCAAGTATGACAAGTTTAGCCGCTGCATCAAAACCGTCTATGTCTAATGACTCGTCTGCTTCAACATATCCTTTCTTCTTGGCATCTGCAAGAGCTGCCTTGAATGTTAATCCAGTTGCCATGTTTGTTAGTATGTAGTTAGTGGTACCATTTAGAATTCCTTGGAATGATATTATGCGTTCTCCTCGCAAACTGTTCTTTGCATAATCTAGGATTGGTGTTCCTCCTCCAACAGTTCCACTAAATTTTAACTGGACTTGATTGTATGTTGCCAATTCAATCAGCGATGGAAATGCAAGAGCTAAGGGTCCTTTATTTACTGTAATCACATGTAATCCTTTTTTCATTGCGCTTACAATATGCGACATGCCAGGCTCTGCATCTTTGTAGTTACTTGGGGTGGTCTCAATTAGTACTTCTGCATCCATTCCATTTATCATGTCAAGACCATTTGCGTCTTTTTCCTTGTTATGATATTTTCGTATGTTTCCATATTTTTTCTTCACCTCTAACAATCTGTTCAAATCAAGACCTGCAGAAGATGCTGCTGAACCTTTTGAATCAAATACTCCGACTATTCTTG
>JANXYF010000240.1 GCA_025350175.1 Nitrosopumilales archaeon
AGTTTGTAATAATCAACCCATGCAAGATAATCGCCACAAATATCTTTGATAAATTGTATGCATGTGACCTTGTAATCTTCAACGCTTGATGCTCTTTCAGAGCCCTCATCATATGGCACACTATCCTTATCCAACGGAAGCATGAGTTGTACTCAAAATATCTCGTAATTAAGTGAAACCTAATGCATATATGAGAAATTTTTTTTATTATAATTATGAGTTTTTCTCAAATATCATCTAGACTTCAAAAGGAATTAAAATCAAACAATCCACAGATTAGATTTCTCTTAAAAAATAGTCCAGGACTTGCATTTACTACCATTAATGAGATTGCAACCAATATTGGAAAAAAATACAATATCAAAGTCTCCCTTAATTTTCCTGAAAGGGGAAAGATTGAGGATTACGAGGCATATGGAACAGAAAACATGGGGTTTGTATTCGAAAGAAATAGCAAAGCATTTCCAATAGCAAGAGAATTGATAAAATCAAAAGCATCTGAGATTTTAGGCAACGTCAACATACAAGATGCATACATGTATGAGGGAAAGGAGGGAGTCAGGGTAGTAAATGACAATTACAGACTAGATATTTTACCTACATCTTTACACGTATGGGGCAAAATCAATGATGAGATTAGAACTTTCTGCGATTGGTTACTTGAAAATTGTTATGAAGTAAAACCTGGAGTAGAAGACGCCTTCAATGAAACTAATTCATAAGTATATTGAAGATTTCCATCCGGATCATAAATTTCAGCTTTTACAGGTATCGGTAAATTATCAACTATCCATATTTTGTTTATGTGTGCTCCAATTCTGTATGATAAGAGAAATGCATTTGCTGAACCAAATCCAAATGACATTTTTCCAGAATCAGTTACTTTGAGTTTCTCATGATTTTCACCAATGTATAGGTCACCCCATTCTGCATCATTTGCTAGAAACTTGTCGTCTGTAGCATAATCCCTCATTGAAAATAGGCTTTGATCAAGAACATCAAAGTATGGTTTAGCATCAGAAGATACATCAGTAAAATCATAAACGAGCCCAATCTTCACAGTCTGATTTATTTCTCGGTTACCATCACTGGGATTTATCATAACTAACAACTGTTGACTTCCCTCTTGAATTGGAAGAAATTTTAGATCAGTTGAAAACTTTGTATTATTGAAAGAGACTTGATATGTCATTTCAGGATTGTATTGAGATCCTTTTCCCATGTGCCACTGACTTGTTTGCATAGGTAACAAGTAAACAGGTTTTACATTAGCAAGAAATGGCCATGTAAGTCCCGCAACTGCCGCTATTATAATGACAGCAAAAATAGCTACTATTCTTATGTTTGGCATATGTCTCAATTGATTTTTTATAGTCTAATATTTGATAGACTTGGATGAATTCTAACAAATAGAATTGTCAATCCCACTACAATTGCCATAATCATTAGAGAGCTCAATGGAAATTCTGGTATAGCGTTATTCATAGTAGAATTTGTCATAGAGGTGGAATTGGTTACAGATACAGGCGGAGTTGTTGTTCCCATATTTCCAGTTGGAGAACCAAAGGATTCCTGTGTTTTTATATCAAATTTCACTACACCTGCAAGACTAGTATCGGGAAGTGACCCCTCAGCACCGGTTCCCATAACTGCTATTACAAGGTGCGTTAGTGGTGTGGTTCCTTTTAGTACAAAGGTATTATCATCATCTCCAACTGGTGCAACCAAAGATGGCCTACCCTTGTCTTGAGCAAGTGAAGATAATTTCACTCCATTATCATCAACTGTAAATACATCGTACTGAACATTACCATATTTCTGAGTTGGATCAAAGTTCTTTTCAAAAGATAATCTCAATTCTATTGGACAGCCATTATGAGGATTAGATGGACTATACCTATACTCGATAATTGTACTACCTGTATCTGTTGTAGCACTTTGATGAACTGAATCCTGTTCCATATCTATTGTATCACATTGAGAACTCACTCCTACATTGGTAGTAGAAGTATACTGACTTGTGATAGATGGTTCTGTTTGGTTATTACCTGATTGTAACAATTCCAAAGTGTAATCTGGAGGAGGAATTCCTGTGGTTACATCTACATAGACAATTGCTTTTACAGGAAATGCGACATTAGGATCTATCCAAATTTTGTTATCGACATCCTTGTGCCATCCAATGACTTGAGTATCAAATGTACCAGCACCTACTGTTATTTTTTCTTGACCTACTGGACCTACCGATTGACCACCTACGGAACCAGTTCTACCCCATGCTGGAACATCAAAAGCTTTAGGATCATCCTTTGTTGCAAAAGCATCTAACCATGAAACTGTACTTCTGTAAACTGCAGTATAATCTGAAATATTAGGATCAAAAGATGTTGGGTCTGGAGTAATTTTCCCTATGGTCATAATTCCTTTTTGCACGATGGAGCCATCAACTGCTACAAATACTAAATTGAAACCACTTCCATCGCTTGTCTCATTTTTCACCCAGAAATTCATCTGAAGTGGAGCACAATTATGCCAGTCAGTAAAGCATACATTATAACTGTAATAGTCACCTTGTTTGAGTCCCTTTCCAGGGTACCATGTACTTGCAGCATGCACGGGTTGTAAAACAACAGGAGTGATTAGTAAAAATGCAAAAATCACGAATATCGAATACTTTCGCATACATTTGCTATAGAAAAAATGTTCTAGTTAAATCTTTCAAATAAGCAAATATAGTGGAACCATATTATCCCGAATATGTGCGAGTGTGAAAAAGTCCACATGTATGAAGTTGACTTTAAGCTTGATGGAATGGTAGTAGTTCCAACACACAAAAATTGTGGAGATGCCCTCAACGAGAAACAAGTAGACAAGTTTCAAAAGGAACTGGTTAAAACATGGGGCATAAAGGACGAAAACGAAAAATAAAGAAATAAGATTTTAAAAAATAAAAGAAAAAAAGGTTACTAAAACCTATTAGAATGAAGATACGTGCTCTTTGCAAACTGATGCTTTGCAAGTACATTTAGCTTCACAAAGACATGAGCCTTGCATTTCACAATCACATTCTGCATTATTTTCTTTGGATGATTCGCATCCACATGCTGCATCGGTCATACTTTGAAGATCCCATACAGGGTTTTAAAAGTTATCGAAAAA
>JANXYF010000020.1 GCA_025350175.1 Nitrosopumilales archaeon
ATATTTTAACGCCCTTGTAGTATAGAGGGGATGCGGTTAATTCCAATCCTCGTAAAGCCCGGTCTAGAATGGGGCCCTGTCACGGCCTCGACGCGTGTTCAAATCCCGCCAAGGGCGCCATAAATTTTTCTCAGAAATTAAGTAAATCAGAAATCAAATCTTAGAAGATAATCCAAGTTTTTTCATTACATCATCAAGTGTTTCCTTATTTGCAGCAGCTATGAATGAGATTCTCTTATCATAGCTTAATTTTGAGTCAAGTGGCATACCATTTTCATCAACTACATATCCCCCAGCTTCTAAAGCTATGAGATATCCTGCAGCAACATCGGTTATCCTTAACTTCCTTCTCAGATCTATAAATACATCAACTAGTCCACGAGCAAATATTGCAAGCTCAAGAGCAACTGCTCCAAAATGTCTTACATGATTTGATGCTGCAAGAATTGGTGCCAATTGAGGTAGAGCTTCTGGTGTAATTCCTGAAATGTCAACACCCACAACAAAGTAAATTGGCTTGTCCTTGTGAACGTGAATCTTTTTTCCATTGACATATGCACCATTGCCCTTTGACGCAGAATACAAATCTCCATTATGTAAATCCATAATTACTCCATCTGTGACAGAACTCAAATTATCTTCAGGTGCAAATGCAAGTGAACAGCAAAAGAAAGGTAATCCCCTAACTGCATTAGTAGAGCCATCAATGGCATCCATTATTACAAATCCTTTAGGATTTGGAGATAATTCTACCATGCCACACTCTTCTCCAAAAACAGTACACTGGAAATTTATCTCTCGCAGGTAATCCAAAACTGTCTTTTCTGCTACAATGTCAATTCGTCGTGATATGTCTCCGCCTGCTCCCATTCCATGGTCTGCACCAGATTCCTCCGTTCCTGCAAGATCCTTTACATTGTTGTATACTCTCTTTGCAGCTTCTTCTAAAATTTCGATAACTTTCACAAGTTTTTCTTTTCCAAGTCCTAATTTATTTTAAGTAATAAAAAGTAGGCTGAATGCATAAATAGCAAAAAAGTTGTGCCATTGTGTGAGCAGCAAAGATGATTCTATTTTTAGTAAAGAGGCGCTCTTATCCACTAAACCAGGCAAAGACATAGTCAAGCAGGCATTATTCAAAAGTAAAGGATATAGATTATTTGACAAGTACAAAAAGGAAGCAGAGGATGAATTTCCAAAATTTACCAAAAGATTTGCTGAAGATCTATTAAATGAGATCAAATCAGATCCTAATCCATTTGAAACACAAGAAAAATTTGCCAAAGAAGTAGGCTCTACAGAGATAATTTTAGAAAAATCGCAAATAGACGAGGTCAAAAAGAGGCTAGAAAATTTCGAAACGCTACTAGATAGAGTTTCAAGAATACTCAATTCCAATTTTGTTAAAATGACATTCCCAGTTTTTAGTGCATTATATGATGCCTCAAATCAATATTTTGGAGATGAAAATGATGCCAAGAAAAAAACAGACATCATTGATGGTCATATCATCGCAATTGATCTAAGTGAACCAATGGATAGGATAATGGACAAAGACGAAGATGTTGAATTTTTAGATGATTACAAGTTGATGAATCCTTACATCTTGAAGCTTGCAAGAGACAAGATTTCAGTTGGTGGAAAAGAAGTTTTAGAAGAATTTGAGAGGGGTTTCAAAGATGCACGAATTGGCCAGTATATTGATTTTAAATTAAAAATGAATCCAAAGAGCATCTCCGAAGAAGAGATGATTTCATGTTATAAAAAATATAGAGCAGTTATGGGAACTGCGGGAAAAAATATGACTCTAGCAAGATTTCCACTAGGCGAAATTTTCTATCTTGGTATGGCAAAAGCTGCAGAGTCAGTTGGATGTGGAAATGAAATTGAGGATTCTATAAAAAATAAATTTGTTAAAGTTCCTTCCTGGCCTCTATATTACACATTTCTTACAGGTGATGTTCAAAAAGGATTTGATTTTACAATGAAGAAAAGTGACATTTACCTAAGTGAGGCACGACTTGCTTTGGAATTGTTGCCAGAAAATTTCTCACATAAAGATTTTCTTGAATTTCTCTTTTTAACAGTAGAGCATTACAATCTATATTGGTTTAATCAACTTTCAAAAGAAAAATTATGGAAAGAATTTGAATCCAAAATTCCAAAGTGATTTGAAATGATGTGGTCTGACAAATATAGGCCAAAGAATTTACTTGAGATGGTAGGAAACGAAGAAGCCAAGGAATCTTTTGTAAAATGGCTTGGTAAATGGATCAAGGGAACCAAACCTCTTCTTTTAGTTGGACCACCAGGAATTGGAAAAACTACCATGGCAATGTTGGGTTCAAAACAATTTGGTTATGATTTAATCAGCATGAATGCAAGTGATGTGAGAAACAAACAGAAAATTCAAGAAATTCTCAATCCTATTTTAGGTAATAGGAATCTACTTGGAAATCCAATGATCTTTGTTGATGAAGTGGATGGTATTCACGGAAGATCTGATTTTGGTGGAGTAGAGGCATTAATTGACGTACTAAAAGAACCCACAGTTCCAATAATTCTTGCAGCAAATTCTGCTACTTCTGATAAAATGAAATCAATCAAAAAAGTCGTAACTACTGTAAAACTTAGACCTCTTCCTCCTAGGCTGATGAGATTATATCTTCAAGAAATTCTAAGGCGTGAAAAAGCATCAATAAAAATTGGTAGTATGATAAAGGTGATTATAGATTCACGAGGTGATATTAGATCAATTCTAAATTCTGCTCAAGCATTGGCAGGTGGATTTGAACCCGAACTTGATAAATCCTATCTGACTGGTAATGTGGAAGAATCAATAAATTCATTTTTTAATGCAAAGTCATCTGAAGAGGCTAAAGTAATACTATATTCGCTACGAATTGATCCTCGAGAGAAGATTAACGCATTTTATTCAAGTGTAATTACAAGTACTCTTCCAAAAGACACTCTAAAGGAAATGCTGGAAATACTTTCTGAAGCTGATATGTTGTATGGAAAAATAATGAGGCATCAGGAATGGAGAATCTTACGATATTTGGATAACATACTGTTGAAACTATACAGGCAAGGGACTGGAATAAAATATTCTCAATTTAATCTTCCATGGCCAACTTTGAACAGAATAAGATGGGATGGCAGAGCGATTAAGGGACTAACTAGTAACCTTGCAAAACAAATGCACGTCTCACGTAGCGTGTTTTCAACTTTTTATCTTCCATATCTTCTTTTTTGTATAAAAAACAAGTCTCTTGAAATGAATCTAAACGAGACTGATTATGAAATTGTTCAAAAAGAATTGGAGATTATGAAATGAGCTGGCGAGCAATTCCTATGAAGTTTCCAGGAACTTGTCTTGTCTGCAAAAAAAAGATTGAAGTCAATGAAGTTGCTTTATGGGCAAAAGGATTAGGTGTCAAACATCAGGCATGTGCAGAAGTTTTACAACTAAAGTGTATTGTCTGTGGAGGTCCTACAGGTTGCCCTGATTGTGAATTTGCAGATAATTGTGATCTAATGAAAGTTTCCCAGATGTGTATTTGTAAGAAATGTAGTGATGAAAAAGATGCTTTTTCACTCTATCAAAGTTCTGTAGTTAAACGATATCCAATGCTAAATCTTAAAATCTAACCCTTCAGATTGAGAAATCAATGGCAAAGCCTACAACAAAGATAACACCAATAGATCCCGCCTTTCATGGGGAATCAAATTATGAAGTGGGATTGGAAGTTCTCCTTGAAGAGAGGAGAAATCTGATTGCAAAATTAGAGGCCGATCCACAGACTGATCAAGAAACATTACAGTCTGCAAGAGAAGCACTTCAAGTCGTAGAGGGACTATGGCAAAATTATCATATTGGCATGAATGTTTTTCGTAACGCCAAGGG
>JANXYF010000052.1 GCA_025350175.1 Nitrosopumilales archaeon
TGCAAAGATCTCAAAGCAGTCAGAAATTGAATTATGGGGCGATGGAAGTCCCTCACGTGATTTTTTGTATGTAGATGATGCAGCAAGAGCTGCCATACTTGCTGCAGAAAAATACGAAAAAAGTGATCCTATCAACATAGGTAGTGGGAAAGAAATTACAATAAAAGAGCTGATTGAATTACTAATGAAACTAATGAATGCTGAAAATCTCATAATCAAATGGAATACTCAAAAACCAAATGGACAACCACGGCGTTGTCTTAACATAGATAGAGCTAAAAGAGAGATGGGTTTTGCTCCCATAATTAGCATGGAAGAGGGGTTGAGACGAACTATAGAATGGTTTGAAAATACACACAGAGCATAGATTATTTTAAAATTTTTCAATTTTGTATAGATTCTAACTAGAAATAATACCAACTTTATGGTATGCTTATATCTGCCAAAGATTGACATCAAAGTAATTTTGATAGCTATAGGAATCCCTGCATATAATGAGGAAAATAACATTGCAAAAATAATCATTAAACTACAAAAAGTTGTAGACAAGGTAATAGTTTGTAATGATGGTTCTTCTGATTTTACAGGAGAAATAGCAGAAAGACTCGGTGCCATAGTTATCAATCATCCAAAGAATTTAGGATATGGTGCAGGAATTAGAAGCATTTTTCAAAAGGCAAAAGAATTAGACGTAGACATACTGGTTACTTTTGATGCCGACGGTCAACACAGAATAGAAGACATTCAGACAGTATTAGAGCCACTGATTAAAAATGAGGCAGACATATCCATAGGATCTAGATTTCTAGGACAGAATAACAGTAATGTTCCTAAATATAGAAAAGCTGGAATTAAAACGATAACAAATATCACCAATACATCGTCAGATCTGAATCTAACTGATTCCCAAAGTGGTTTTAGAGCATATAGTAAAAAGGTCATACAAGAAATTATACCATCAGAATATGGAATGGGAGTATCTACAGAAATTTTAATCAAGGCAGGCAAAAAAGGATTTAAAATAAAAGAAGTCCCAATTATTGTTTTGTACGAAGGCGACACATCTACTCATCATCCCGTATCACATGGAATATCTGTAATAATGAGTACAATGAAATTCATATCAATAGAACATCCATTGAAATTTTATGGCCTACCAGGAATAACTTTTCTTGGAATAGGATTATTTTTCATTGTGTGGACTCTACAAATATTTGCAGCAACACGACAAGTTTGGACTAATGTTTCCCTGATAGGAATTGGTGCAATAATTATGGGCACAATGTTAACAATGACATCTATTATGCTATACTCCCTCGTTAATGTGGTAAGAGAACGTAGTGGATAAGTAATTGTTTCAGTCCGATATGGTATAAGAAATGTCAGCTAGTTTGAATAAGGTAAACAGGATTCTTGCAAAATTCAAAGATTTAACAACATTAGGTTCAGCAAATTTATTATCAACTGCAATTTCTGGCATTTTTTGGTTTTATGTTGCTTCTTTGTTAGGGACGGCAAATTATGGAGAAATTAGCTACTTCATAGCAATGGCAAGCATAGCCTCAACAGTATCATTTCTAGGAGCAAGTACTACTACGATTGTCTTTACTGCCAAAGGCGAAAAAATCCTGTCCACACTTTTTGCAATTACAGTCATATCAACTTCAATTGCAGCAGTAATACTTTTCATTCTTTTCAAGAATTTCGGAGTAAGTTTGTATGTCATTGGATCTCTTGTGTTTAGTTTATCAACTGCAGATATTCTAGGTCGAAAGTTATACAAAGACTATTCTAAATATCTCATAACCCAAAAGATACTTTTTGTGGGATTTGCACTAGGCTTCTATTATCTAATTGGACCTCAAGGAATAATTCTTGGTTATGCAGTTTCATTCTTACCATATTTTACAAGAATATACCATGGATTCAAGGAATCAAAAACCAACATTTCTCTAATAAGACCACACTTTGGTTTTATGATGAATAGCTATGTACTAGATCTGTCAAGAACGTTTAGTGGTCAAACTGACAAACTGATTGTTGCGCCAATGTTAGGTTTTGCTTTGTTAGGAAATTATCAACTTGGTTTACAGTTTCTTTCCCTTTTAGGCATGATACCCAATATAGTATATCAGTACATACTGCCTCATGATTCCACTGGAAAGTCAAACAAGAAGCTGAAAAGAGCTACAATACTAGTATCAGTCATCTTGGCAGCCAGTGGCATATTACTTGCCCCCTTGGTTTTGCCACATTTATTTCCCAAATTCAAGGAAGCTATTGGCGTCATCAGGATCATAAGTTTAGCAATAATACCCCTATCGATAAACCTAATTTACATATCAAAATTCTTGGGAGCAGAAAGAAGTAGAATTGTGTTGGTTGGTTCAGGCATATATCTACTTACACAGATCTTGTCTATTTTCACATTGGGGAAGATTTACGGAGTAAATGGAGTAGCTGGAGCATATGTTCTAGCATCATTTGCAGAAGCAATATACTTGATTACAATAGATAGAGTTACTCGAAAGAATCATCCCGAAAAAGAGATCGAAGTTATACAAACTAAAGAACAAGAAGATATTCCCATTAAGAAAAATTACGTTTTCACATCTTCTTTGTTTACCATGTTTGAAGGCAAACTAGAATTTTCTAAAAAAAATATTATTGCAACACTAGTAATAGTTGCATCAATAGGATTAATTTTTAGACTATATTTCTTCCATACAACAATACCTCTAATTTTAGATGCGCTACAATATTTTTGGTATGCTAATGACCTAAGCATTCTTGGACATTTCCCAAGATCAGGACTTGGTAACAACGGCTGGCCATCATTTCTTGCAATCTTCTTTTCAATATTTCACTTCAACGATTTTCTGTCATATATGAATCTGCAACGAATAGTTACAATAACAATTTCAGTTTTGACAATAATTCCTCTATATTATCTATGTAAGAGATTTCTGACCAAGACTCTTTCCATAGTTGGTGCTGCTCTATTTGTTCTCGAACCACGAGTCATACAGAATTCACTATTAGGAATTACAGAACCATTGTACATCTTTTTGTTGGCAAGCTCTTCTTGTCTCATACTTTCAAAGAATAAATTGTACACTTATACCGCCTTTGGAATTGCAGCCCTTGCAACCATTGTACGCTTGGAAGGTATTTTCATATTTATTACTATTTCAGTATGGTTTTTCATTTTCAACAGAAATGAAAAAAGGAAATTATCAAGATTTGCAATAGGAGTAGCAATTTTTGTTCTAGTCCTGTTGCCAGTTGCGGTTATACGAACACAGTCAGAAGGGAGTGATTTCTTATCCAGCAGACTATCTGGTGAGGCAGCAGCTTTAGCAAACCCGGGATCTAACTCCATTCACTGGCTGAAAGATATCTCAGAGTCTTTCAAATTAACCGGTTGGTCACTTGTTCCAATCTTTGTATTTTTGCTGCCAATTGGTCTCTATGCAATTTTCAAAAATCTAGATAGAACCAGCATGATACTCATCATCGGAATAATCATAATGGCAATACCAGCAGAGTATGCCCTTTCCCTATCAGAATCAAAGGATACACGATATCTATTACCGCTGTATCCATTCTTTAGCATCCTGTCTCTTTTGGGTGTAAAGTATTTCACAGACGGCAAGAGAAATCAAACGGCATTTTCCATCCTAATAGTGATCTTTGTTATAATAGCATCAGGTGGTTTCCTTCATCTCAAAATTACGGATCAACAGCATGAAAGAGAGGCTTTGGAATTATCAAGATACGTAACTAATTCAACAATGGGAATTAATGACTATTATCCAGAAGCAGGATACATACAGATTGCAAAAATGTCACAGTTGAAGAGTTTTCCAGCACTTAGTGATTCAATTCCACCTTATCCAAAAATCATATCTACGTATGGATTTACATCGCTTGAGGATTACATCAAATTTGGCAAGCAACAAGGACTAACTGATCTAGTTGTAGATGACTCTAAAAGTAGACCAAACTTTCTAAGTGATGTTTATTATCATGATGACAAGTATCCCTTCCTAACCAAGACATTTGATTCATCAGAAAAGGGATTCAAGTACCATCTTAGAATTTACAAAATTGATTATGACAAGTGGAATTCAGAGATAATAAAATAAACAACCTAGTGATTTTTCATATTTTCTTTTAACCATTCTTTTAACTTGGTTTTAGGTTTCCAATCAAGCAATTCTTTAGCTAGATCAATATTGGCTTGACTAAATCTAATATCACCTTCCATAGACTTTCCATGAGTAGGTCCAGATTGTAGGCCAGATAATTCCATAATCATCTCTGCTAATTCTTTAACGGAAGTTGCAACACCTGAACCTATGTTGATAAAACCATTGTTTGTCTTGCTTTTCATAGCCAAGAAATTTGCATTTGCCACGTCATTTACAAATACAAAGTCTCTTACTTGTGAACCATCACCATTTATCAAAAGAGGTTTTGCATCTAGTGCATTATCTATGAATTTTGTTATCACACCAGCATAATTTTTGTTTTGCCTAGGTCCATAGACATTGAAATATCGTAATCCTATCACCGAAACCCCCAGTTCAGAATATTTTTTGCACAAGTCTTCAGCATTTAATTTAGAAAGACCATACGGATTCAATGGTTTTCTAGTAGCATCTTCTTTAATTGGAATTTTTTCTGGGTTACCATATACACTTGCACTACTCGCAAATATGACTTTGAATTTGTACTCTTTAGCAAGTTTGAGTATATTTTCAGTTCCAGATACATTTACCTCATGATATTCTTTTGGCCTATCAATAGAATCGCTCACAGAGGTCAGAGCCGCATGATGAAAAACACCATCACATTTACTCAAAATCTTTTGCAGACTGTCATAATTTAGAATATCTACATTATGAAATTCAATATCCTTTCTAATATTTTTAAGATTATCCTCGTTTCCATTCTTAAAAATATTAGAAAGGATATTGAATTTCATAATGTAGA
>JANXYF010000063.1 GCA_025350175.1 Nitrosopumilales archaeon
CAAAAAATTATGTCACATTCAATCGTTCTCTTTATGAACATGTAGTTGTCAACTCGAGAGAAATTGAAGAAGAGCTCAAGACAAAAAATGTGAAAGTCTAATTCATAACTTTAGATATTCACTGATTTTGCTGTCGAATCATATGACATATCATGTTTCTCTTGATTTCGTATAAACTCCTTGATATTTTCATTAGTCAAACCTCCCATCTTTTCCAAATTGTAAGATATGTTTGCAAGCTTTTGAGGTTCAAGTCCATGATTTACAATTGTTGCAGAGACTGCTTTTGCAAAGCTCTGTGTGTCCCTGACTGGAACAGATTTGAAGTATTGGTGGTCAAGTATTTTGGTATAGTTGCCAGTCTCGATGGACTCATGTGCTAGATTTAACAAAGTAGTTCCACTCTTCAGATGCATTGCTGTTTGCTCTTCTGGGACTGGAATGGTTGCAAGCCTAGTCATTACTCCTGCTGAATTTTCTGTCAGGGCATGATCTACAACTGGTTGTACCACTGAATTGCCGTACTGGTGTGCCACGTCTTGTGACGTTTTCATAATTTGAGAGCCAGCGCCTCGCATGTCATATGCCAAGTCTTTTGCACCTACCCTTCTTAGGGCATGAGAGCCAACATTTGACAAGCCTTGTGCAATGCCGCCAAATCCACCTGCCAATCCTCCTCCCATTGCAGCCTTTACCATGCCAATGCCTGATATTGACTGGCCCATCTCTGCTGCACCCTGCTGTGCAGACATTGCAGCACCATATGCACCGCTTCCAATTCCTCTTCCACCTTGAATTGCCATCATTCCCATCATTCCACCAAAGCCTGTAGCTGTTGATGCCATTGATGTTATGGAACTAAACAGGGAACCAAGCAGAGGAACTAAAATTGTTGGAATAAATGTTGATAGTGTAAGCACTGCAACAGACGCAAACCATTGCTCTTCTACTGGATGTGTTGTGATACCACCAAGATATGCTGCACCTGTTACCATGACAAGTGCTGAAAATATTGGAACAAGTGAGAGGCCAAACAAAGTATCATAGAGTCTTTTTGTTATTCCCTGGAACCATGGTACAAGTGAAAGTATCAGAATAACAGGCAGTCCTGCAATCAATACTGCTGTTAGTACCTGTCTTATTGCTGCAAACATGTAAGTCAAAAATGAAAGTATTAGTGAAAGCAGGGAACCAATTGCACCAAGTATCAAAGCTTTTCCCTGATCTGAGAAAGTAGATAAAATATCTGAACCGTTGAATAATTGTACAAGATTATTTAGAACAGAATTATCTACCTGCGGTACTTTACCTTGCGATATTCCCATTCCGTTGATGGTATCAAACACCTTGACAACAGAATCTGGGGTCTGGCCTGTATTTGCAGGATCCATTATTGTTTTTGATCCTAGTTCAATTGTTCCAGCATACAGGTCCCAAATTGGAGGAAAGCCAAATAAAATTACAAAGTATAATGTACCTTTTGAAATAATTCCAAATGCTGTTGATGCAGGAACAACTTCTATCTGCTCTAGCATGAATAAAATTCCAGCTATCATCAAGACTGCTGCAATTGCCCAAATTATTCCAGACCGTAACATGTTGTAAACTGAGAGGAGTGAATCTGTCTTGTCGTGTATTGTGTCAGGATAATCTCCTGTTGTGCTGAACTTTGGCATGCTGGTTGTAAGTGAAACATAGGAATTCTCAAGTGTCGTCATGAAGACCTTGCCTACGCCAATCATTATGGCAATGATGGCAATAGTTGATATCAGAATTATAATCGAGTCTAACCCAAATCCATTTCTTGATTTAAACACAAAATCAATAGGTAACGTACTTTTAAAGCGGCAAGCTTTGAGTGTTTTACTAGTTTTACACTTCCATCCTACGGCAGAATTTTCTGCTCTACGATGGAAGTAATTTCTAACTCTTCAGGTTCGAATGTGTATCAGACTAGAATATTACAAGAAATAAAACAAGTGCAACTAGCATAAATGGTACAAGTGGGAATGCCGATGACACATGACCTGTAAAATCACCTGCAAAATCTTCATCTGGGTTTGGTTTGAAATGAAATGAAAACTTGTCACCTGTCTGTGATGGTATGACAAATTTTTCGTAGCTTCTTTTTCTATGCATAGTAAGAAACGCAAGTATCTTGCGATGTAATTTTTCATTGATTCCAGGAAATAGATTACCATGTGATACATCTGAAAGATTGTATGCAATATTATACAGTGTACCAAACAATCCTAGAAATACAGTTGTTACCAGTGCAACTAGTACCGAGACTGGCAACTCATCCCATATGGGAAATACCACTGCAAGTGCAATTATAGCAAGACCGTCTGCCTGACCAAATGCTTTTGTGAAAAACCACATCATCCCAATGATTGCACCCATGGCAAGAAAGAAAATGCTAGTAAAAGATGGCAGTGGTGATAGAAAATATAATACAATTCCAGGGATTGCAAAAATCAACCAGATTCTATCGTCTACTTGACGCGTCTTTATGTCAAAGTATGTTGCTACTGATAACATTGTCAA
>JANXYF010000123.1 GCA_025350175.1 Nitrosopumilales archaeon
AATCCTGATTCAAACCATGATGAAATAATTGATAAGATCAAAAATCTAAACGTCCCACTCTGATCGTATCTTCTCTTGCTGAAAAACTGGGTTTGTATTTTGATTCAGCTGATATTGTGAAAACTAAGCCTTGGTTTTTGAAAGAATCGTATATGTGATAATCTTGATAATGGCGGCAACTACTGCCTTTGGACCCATACCTGCATTTCTTGCAGAAAGATTTCAAACATCTATTAGAAACAGTGCCTCAGGATTTGCGTATAATGGTGGACTGTTAGTTGGTTCATGGGCAGATATGATGTATTTGTCAAGGTGTCTGCAAAAGAAGAACAAGATCTCCATGCCGCAATAACTGGGGTAAGGGATGTACAAGATATCACAAGTACTGCAACCTTTGCCGCAATTAGAGGCCAGGGCGGTTCTATAGATGAAGAAAAATAAACTTGAAAAAGTTAAGGATTATTTAATTGCGCATATATTCAAAAAGTCATGAGCACAAATACTATCAAAAAGGCAACTGCATTGGCAAAAAATGGTGTTATCATGATTGAAGACGATCTATTTCAGGTAAAATCATCTAGTGACCCGTCAAAGTCATACATGGTGACATCGGATAGTTGTGACTGCGAAGGATTCAAAAATTTCTATAAATTTCATCATGGCAAGGGACTGAAAGCAAACTGCTCGCATCTTGAAGCTGTGAGGATCTTCAAAAAAATGTCAGATGAAAAGGCTGCCAGTAAAAAATAGAAATTAATTTGTAAAACTAAATGATATGAAATCGTCTCAAGATGCTCCTTTGTATAATATTAGATATTCATCTGGGCGGTCTCGCTCTTTTTTTGCATTAAGTGCATCTTGGTATTTTTCATAATGCTCTATAAAGTAGAGCCTTTTTCCAAGTGATTCAAAATAATCAATTCCACATAGATCAAAACCTGATTCAGGTGTCAGTGTCTTTTTTTCTTCCTCTGTTACATCGGAGCTCATTATTGATGATGCAACTATAGGTGCTATTTGAAATTAACTTGAGGAAAATGTAATTTTATTTTGTGATATAATTCTAGCCTAGGATTATGCTTTTGAGTTCTTCGGGTTTCTCTACAACATGATCCGGGTGAGATGTTAACAGCGCAGTTTTAGTATTATATCCCCATGTAACTCCTATGACCTTGATTCCTGCTTTCTTGGCAGCTTCGACATCTCTTATCTCATCTCCAATGTAAATTGGATCTGCATGAGGTATTGTTTTATCTTTCATCAATTTTTTCAACAATCTACTTTTTCCAAACACTGCTCTGCCAGAATATACGAAATCAAACAATTGTAGATCATTGTTCTTCAAAAACTCTGTGACATTCTCTCTAGAGTTTGTAGTCAAGATTCCTAGAACACACCCCTTCTCTCTGAGGTCAACTAGTGTATCTCTGAGGTCTACGGCAGTTTTTAAATGAACTATTTCCTTGTTCATTTCAAATCTTATCTTTCTTACCACTATTGGAAGCTTAAATATTGATATTCCAAGATGCTTCAGAACTGCACTTGGTTTTTTTTCTCGAAGTTTTGGCAAGTCACTGAGTGGAATTTTTTTGTATCCATAATGGTCGGCAAATTTGTTTGCAATTTTTATGACTACTGATAGCGTATCTGCGATTGTTCCGTCAAAATCAAAGACTACTGTAGGCATTAGAGTTTCGCAAGAAAATGCTGTTAAAGACTGTTGTGAATTAGGATTTTTTAATTTTCTAGTCGAGAAATTGAACATATTGCATGTATCTGTTAGGTATAATCTGGAATAATCAATAACCGCTGGTTGCACTTGAATTTTCTTTTGTATCTTTTACTGGAAAAGACTTGCTGTTCTTAATTGAATCAAATAGGCACTTGTCAGAGCAATGTGTATACAGTGGATTTTCTAATATATTTCCACAATTCTCACACTTTGGATTTTCCAAGTTGTATAAACCTCGATCTTGACAAATATATGCGATTTACTGGTTATCAGACTTGGTAATAGATTTTGACCTCTGCCAAGTACGACATCTTCTAAAAGAATAATATCTACAGATTTTTAACTCAAATCAATGAAAAACTCTTCTCTTCTTGATGAAGCATACGAACTATGTGAAGAAGGAAAATACACTCTTGCACTAGAATATTACGATCTTATCTTATTCAAGGATCCAAAAAATATTACTGCTCTGATAAACAAGGGCGTTGCGCTTCAAACTGTTGGCAAGCATGCTAAAGCAGTCAAGTGTTATGACCAAGCACTTGAAATTGAAAAGAAAAACATGGATGCTCTAGTAAACAAGGGCTCTGCATTGCACACACTTGGAAAATATCATGATGCAATTGATTGCTATGATAAAGCATTAAAGCTTCAACCAAAATATGCCTTGGCAATAGCATACAAGGGTCTGTCTCTTGGAGAACTTGGTTTGCTCAAGGACGCAATAAAATATTTTAATGCTGCATTGAAGATAGACAAAAAGTTTGACTTGGCGTTAAACAATAAAACAATTGCACTTGAACTTTTAAAAAATAACTTAAAACTAAAACCAAAACTCTTGAAAAAATAACTTGATTCATTTTGAATTTTATTTTGTGAAATAAAAATTAATTTGTCTGTATATGCTGTACAAATTTGTCAAATCCATACCCTAGGGCATCTGTCAATGAACCATCTGGAACAAAATCTATCATCCACGAGAGCAATCCTGATGTTTTTACATTCAAAGATATGTCTGCCACAGTTCCTCCATCTTTTTGGCCTTGAAAGCCCCATGTTTTTTCGAGTTTTGTAGTCATTGTGGTTCCCTTGAGGTCTCCAGAAACTACCTCCACAACATAATTTCCATCTGCATCAGTCTTGCATATTGCCTGGGTGTCAAAAAACATGCCATTTATTCCTGCATTCATCTCAACTAATCTAGTATTGTTGTCTAAAATTTTTACAAATTTGACATTGTCAGGAAATACCTGTGGATAATTTGATACATCTGATATTGTATTGAGCAAAGACTCTTCGCTTACATTTGATACTTTTTCTAGTGTGATCATTCGATCTGCATATGACGAGGGTACAAAAGAAATGACTGTTATCACAACTAGACAAATAACCAAAAAACTAAAAGGGGATTTTAAATCAAGTTCTGGAATTGCTAACCACCGCGGTTGGGGCTTTGATGTAATCGTCAGGAACTCTACCATATTGATCAAATGGTATAGCTTGAGTTGGCATATTTCCTATTGGAGCATGATGAATGTATTTGTCATTGAGTGCTTGATTTACGGATATCATCTCGGTATATTTTATTGCGGCATATCTTGAAAATTCTTGTATTGCTTCATCCCACGTACCGCCATTTGCAATCACTTTTTGCATTGCAATGTGTCCTGCGTTTACTCTTTGTTTTGTAAATGCAAATTCATCATGAAATATCATCTTTGTATCGTTGGTTGGAATTGTATCCAAAAATCTGTTGTATGCATTATCTGAGCTATTTTGGGCAGTTTGCATTTGAAGTATCTGGTAAGCCTGATCTTGTAGTTGTTTTGAAATTAGTCTCTGCTCTGCAATGAGTTTTTGGTTCTCTTCTAGATTTTTTTGATTTTT
>JANXYF010000132.1 GCA_025350175.1 Nitrosopumilales archaeon
TGGAGAGCAAGTATGGAATGAAGGTAATTGAGATAGGAAACATCGATGACGTCCTAAAATATTTCAATAGTTCAACCTAGTTTCTTTCGTTTCTCTTCGATTCTTTTTTCTGCCTCTAATCTCTCTAGTTTGTAGGATTTCATATCTACAAATTTGATTATACTGGACAAGTTGGGATGAACTTTGTGTATAGCCTTGAACATTTCCTGTGCAGCTTTTCTATAGTCTTGGTGACCCTGTGGAACAGTTCTTAATTCAATTAGATGTACAGCTTCTCTGAGATTTAATTTCATAAAGTATGGATAATTGTATGCAAAGTTTACAACATACTGTGCTTGCTCCGGCATCTTTGTTTTCAAAAGATCAAAGACATTTTTTGAATTATACATGCAATCATCATAGTCTTTTTTGATTCCTAATTGTTTTATTTCATCTGGAACAACATACCCGTGTTCTGTTGTAAGCAATTGTCTTTCAAGTGTAAGTACACGGTGTCTATGAAAGTCTCTAAACATTCCAAAGTTTGTAAGAAAATCAAAAGTGTATTCAGTCATTTCAAATGCACGCGTAGGTCTCTGTCTTCTATTTTGTCGAAGACTTGTAAATGTGCCAATTATTTTTTTCCTGTCTGATGGCTTTATCTTTCTTACTTGGGCAAGTATGTCTCTAAAAGAAACTCCGTTTGATTGCTCGTATAGTATTGAAGAAATTATTTTCTCTTCTGCTTTATTCTGAGACTCGAAATCTATCAAGTCTACAAGGAAATTTCTTTTCCCTTTTATTTTTAGATATTTTTTATTTAATGCATTTGATTTTGTCTTGATATCTCCAAGATATTTTTGCAAGGACTTACCATGGTTGTCATCTGCTCTTCTTACAAATGACTTGATTGTAGTATTTAGCTCTCTGTGAATTTTCCCAGCTAGTATTCTTTCTTCTTCTAGGCTAGAAGAATATAGTATTGTTAGCAAGTACTCAAACGCTCTTCCATTTCCTGTAATTCCTACATTAGTGAGAGTAGATGCCGGAAGTATTCCTCTGAGAATGTCTAATGCTTTAGCTCTAATGGTTGCATTGTAAATTCTAGTTGCAGACTTTACCTCATCTTCACCAGAGAGTTTGGAATAGACAACATCTATTCCTTTGGAATTTCTAAACTTTTGATTCTCTATGGGCTCTTGTTCTTGCATGTAATTTATCACTGGCTGAATATTTTTTGAGTAAACTTCAAAGTCCAGATTGCATGCTTCTAGATATTTATCGGCATACTTGGAATTCATAATTTCTGGTTCTCTGTAAAACTTGAACTCCCTATTTACTTTTTTATCCCACGCAACATATCTTGATGATTTTTCAAGATATGACAATCCAATTCTTCTGTCTTCTATTTTTTTTACCGCAATGTTTGATAAACCTTCAACTGCAATCTGGGCTTCACCAAGTTCTGCAACTGAATCATCTCCGTATTCCAGTAATACTTTATTGTAAAATTCTTCACCACGATTTTCATTTTGCAAAAATTCGTCAAGAAATATTTTCCTCATGCTTTTATCAGTTCTGCTGTATCTTGACATTAGAGCTCCCCTGTCAACTTGTCTTGGACTGATTATTGCAAATACTGAATCATCTACATTTGAAAAATGTTTTAACAAACTTTGCTTTTCAGAATTTGAAAACTCGGACAACACAATTTGATTTTCTCCCAATTATAAATAACTACTTCTTTCCAATCTGGATCAGGTCAGAAGGCCCAGTCTTTGGTGCATTGTGTTTTGATTGCCATCTAAGTAAAACTTCTTTAAATGATTCTGCCTCCTGCGCATCTTCGGTATACATCAACATTGTAACCCATTTGCCATCTCCTGCAGTACCACCCATGGAATTCATCCAAAAATCTGTTGGCATGTTTTCAAATGCCTTATGCTTTTCATCCCTGCTCATGTCCACCCATCGTTTGGAAACAAAGTGTAGTATCTGATCTAACTCTTCTTTTGTAATCATTATTGGACCGTTACTACTCATATGATTATAAAATTACGTATTTTTTCATTTTTTTGCAGATCATTAGCTAAAATGATCTTACCAAAACTTGAAAGCTTG
>JANXYF010000134.1 GCA_025350175.1 Nitrosopumilales archaeon
AAGATATAATTTTGATATGACTTCCTGAATTTTTTCAATTGACTCTGATGCAAACCATAGCATAAATTCTGCATCATCTCTTAGCCCCAATGTAGAATATGTCCTATACATTATCTGGGAATTTTTAAGAATAATTTCTACCTCTTTTGCAGATTCCTCTTTTGCAAGATCGGCCATCCAACGCCATTTTGGATCTACCTTGAAGAAAGAGAAATTGAAAAAAGTTCTAGGCGGCTCACTCATAATGAATTAATCTTGTACTACCTTATTTAAAATCTAATCATGTAATGATATCTTAAATTAGTGGGCTTAGGTGGTTTACAGCACATGAAGCGAAATATCAAGATTATAATAGGAATTGGTTCTATTTTCGCTGCATTTGTAATCGTGATGATTATTTTGGTGCTACAGGCAAACCCCCCATAAAATTACAACTAACGCCAATAGAATTCAGGGAAAAACTCAACCTTATTCATGATAAAAATATTTAAAAAAAATTAGATCTAGACCGGATCCATTAAATGATCCAACTATTGTTCTACAAACATGGTAACAATTAGACATCAGCCAATAAATGAAATCGTAATTCATGAGCTTGTTAAAGTCAATAGCATCGAAGATTTTCTCAGTATCAAGACCAATAATGTTCCTCTAGGCAATTCTGCTCCTCCTGCACGATGGGCTGATGGAATATTATACGAGCCACAAGGTTTTCCACCCACACCTGAAATTATCAAGGACCAGATTGAGGGAAAGATCCACTTTGCTGCAATAGAATATACCGAGATGCCACAGTACAAACCATATCTTAAAAATAGCACTAACAATGTCCTTTTGCCAATAATTGATATGTCGCACAATGCTGCAACTAAACAGATTGCAATTTGGTTGAAAGGTCAGATCATTTCCAAGTAAATTTAAAAATTCACAATGTCCTGATTAGAGTAAACAGAACTTTTCATCAAAACACTTATTATTTGAAGATAGAAAATTTTCTTAAATGCCAAGCATAGACCAACTGAGCAGACCACAAAATAAGCTTGAACCAGTTGAAGGAGTAATCGAAAGCATTAGTGAACCAAGAACTGTCAACCTAAAAACAGGTGGACAAGCTCAGGTTGCAGATGCAATGTTAAAAGATGAAACAGGACAGATCAAGCTTAGTCTATGGGATGCTCAGATAAAGATGGTAAAACAAGGTTCCAAGGTCAGAATTGAAAACGGATACATTTCTACATTCAGAGGCGAAAACGCACTCAATGTCGGAAAATTTGGAAAACTAGTAGTACTAGAATTCTAGATATATCTGCTAGACTGATTCTTCCCCTTTCTCCAGTCCATTACGCTAAGTACTATACCAGCAATTACCACAATAATTCCAACAATTAATAGAAATCCTGCCTCTGCTAATGGAATTATATTTTTAACAAAAGGCGAATTAGGATCAGTTAATGCTTTAGATTTTTCAGGATTCTCTGTGAATAACATTACTACTATTATTGGTTCCTTACCTTTGTTTTCAACATTAAAGTTGTACGTATCAGCTTTGAGCACATCAAATGATTTTATGAAAATTGGGTCACCTTCAACAAATGAGCCGAATTTATCTCCAAAGATATTAGATATAGATATTCCAACATTATCATCTGGTGTATAATTCACTATGTGAACCCCCCACATCAGAGGCACTTTAGCAGCATTGACAGTATGTGAGAACGTATACACATTACCCGCATCAATTGTAACTTTATCAGATACATTATCAAACAGGCTTTCTGGAGACGGAAAGAAATCACCATTAGTACCTTGTTCCTGCGGAATAATCGAATACGCGATAGACGCAGCCAAGATAATCATTACTGTTCCAGTAATCAAAATTACAGGTCCGCGCTTTTTCATTTTAATTGACATGCCTCCAATTTTTTGTCATGCAGTATTGGTAAAGACATAACGTTACGAAAAAATTAATTCAATATTAATTAAGCGTACAGATATTACTTTCGTCTAGATTTAATTTTTCTTTTAGGTGCTTTTCTTTTAGGTGCTTTTTTTGTACGAGATTTTGTTTTTCTTTTTGCCATTTTGCGTTTAGCAGGTTTTCTGTTTGCTTTTCCTTTTCTCTTTCTTTTCTGAGCTGCAATTGCTGCCATCTTTTTTTGAACTATAGACAATGCGTTGCTTACCTGTACCTCGATCTTTTGTAGAGACTCAAATCGTGGTCTCAAGGTAGATTCTTCTTTTGTGCCAACCTTAAGATGTTCAACTAATGCAGGTTTAGCATGAATCTGTTTCTTTAGCTGTTCTTCGATCTTTGCCTTCTCCTTTTCAGTAGATTCTATCTCTTTTTCTAGTCTCATCTGGTTAGATTCCCTTTCCTTTAATTCTACATGTAATTCTGCTATTTTTTCATCAACATACTTTAGTCGTTGAACTGCATTGGTCTTTTCTTCAGGAGCACCATATTCACTTTGTTGTTTTACCTCATCCTTTGTATTTTCCTCATGTTTTAGCCTCTCCTCAGCAGCAATCTTGAGCCTCTCAATGCTTGCTTTTTGCGAAAGATGCTGGTTAAGAACTTGACCGATATGGTCCTTTGCCCTGGTTAGATCCTCTTTTTTCTTGTCAAGAGCAGCAAGCCCTGATGATGATCTTCTTTTTTTAGAGATAGCTTCTTTTAGTTTATTTTCGACCTGTTTTCGTAATTTTGATACTTCTGCTTTTTTTATACCATAAGACTTTGAGAGTGCCTCAAGTGATGCCATGCGATAATGAGCTTTTGTAATCGATTAAGTTTGTGTTATGATCAGTATTTGACATACGAGTTAAAAATTTTAACATGTTTTTGATCCATTTCCTGAAATATCAAGGCATAACAAGTGTCACCAAGTAGATTTTATTTACCAAATACGTATTGAAAGCATGGAATTTCATCCATCACGGTTACCAATCGCTCATTCTTTTATGATCGAGGATGAACGAAAATCTGCAGATGTGGCGGCGCAAATGGTAAGAATGGGTTTTTCAATGCAAAAAGGTGCATTCAAAGTAATCATGACAAAAGAACAAAAAGTTGCAAAGAAGATCGGGTTTACAATAATGAATGAATTAAATTTTGGATTAAGAAAAGCAAAACAAGAACACGATGTCAGATATTGGGTATACAGTCAGGACAAAGATCATTATGCAATGGTTTTGATAAGTTCCAAAGTCATGCAAGAATTAGGTTTTTGATCTATCACCGATGAGTTTCATCTTTAATTTCTTTATCAAAGATAAGTTCGATCTTTAATTTCTTGGATACAATATTGGCAATCAATATACCAAATATTACACCAGATATTACAGTTGTGGGATATTCTTGCAACAAGTATAATCTACTAATTGAGACAACTGCTGGATAGATCCACAAAAGGTAGCAGCCACGAGGAAAACGCCTAGACAGAGCATATCCAACAATAAATGCAAATATCGTAGTTCTCACAGTAGCTCCCGCAGGGAACGTACCAGCAATCTGGCATGGCACCCCAACATCTGCCCCCGATTTAAGCGGCAGTTGAGCCCCCAAGTACTCTAGCGTTGGTTTTTCATATCCAGTATAGCATCTCATGTAGGCTACAACCATGCTACCTACCAATAATGAAAGAAGTAGTATTAGACCAAGTCGCCTTGTTCTCTTGACTATAAACAGAATAATGCTTACAAATATGGGATATAGTACCCATCCAAGTTCTGTGAATACACCCATGGTAAGATCTATTGTTCTATTACCTACAAGTTTTGAGATATAACTTTCAAAGCCAGTGTCATATACCAATACTATTTTTGCAACAGCAAGATAAAGTAGAATTAAAAAAGCTACTAATAGCAAGAAAAATGTTCTACTTCTTATATCGAAGATCCAATTCTGCAAAGAAATCTCCTCCCAAGTATTAACATCTGTACTAAGATCGGGTATCCTACCATATTAAAATCAAAGTACTCGTCTTTGAAGAGGTTTCCTTTGATCGTTTTCTGACTAAAAGATTTTAACCACATCTCAAGATAGGATCGACATTGAAGATCCTAACAATAGACGATTTTGATACCAAAGGTAAAACTGTTTTTCTTAGAGTCGATATGAATTGTCCTATCGATCCTGTTACCATGAACATAATTGAAACAAGTCGAATTAGAGAATCAACAGAATCTCTTAAAGATCTGGAAGGTGCTAAGGTAGTTATCGGATCACATCAGGGAAGAGTTGGAAACAAAGATTATACTGGAATGGAAAAACATGCAAAGGTACTAGAACAAATACTGGGGCGCAAAATAAAATACATTGAAGATGTAATTGGTTCTGAAGCACAAAGAGAGATTAAAAATATGAAAGATGGCGATATCATTCTGCTTGATAATTTAAGATTGTGTGCAGAGGAAAATTATGAGTTTGCAGCTTCTGAAGCAGCTAAAACAATAATGGTGCAAAGATTATCAAAGTTATTTGATATATGTGTCTTAGATTCATTTCCAAGTTCACACAGATCACATCCATCAATAATTGGCTTTGCACATGTTCTTCCATCTTGTGCAGGTAGATTGGTAGAACGAGAAGTAAGAAAGTTAGATGAAATAATGACTGTTGCCAAAGGACCTCATGTGGTTGTGCTTGGAGGATCAAAAGTAGTAGATAGATTAGAGGCAATTAAGGAATTAATTCAAAACGGTAGAGCTGATCAAGTTCTTCTCACAGGTGTAATTGCCAATGTATTCCTAAGAGCTCAGGGAAGAATAAAGTTCCCGCTAGGAATTAAAAGAGAAGAAGAAGTAGTTGCAAAAGCACATGCATTAATTGGTGAATATCCAGAGGTGTTTTCATTTCCTGTAGATATTGCGGTAGATAGAAATGGAAAAAGAGTAGAGATGGATGTTCGTGAAATCGTAAAAGGTGAACAAATATTTGATTTGGGGCCAAAATCAGTGGATTATTATCTAAAATCAATTCAAGGTGCAGGAACTGTTTTTATGAGCGGTCCTGCAGGATTTTTCGAAAATGAGAATTTCAAGTTTGGAACAGAGTCATTGCTCAAAGGAGTAGCGAATTCATTTGCAACTACAATTGTAAGCGGAGGTCACCTAACTGCAGCGTTGAAGAGATACGGTCTTGCTGAGAAAATAAATCACATTAGTACTGCAGGGGGAGCTTTGGTATTGTACTTGACAGGTGTAAAACTACCAATGATCCAAGCATTAGAAGAAGCAGCCGCTAGATATCGTTCTAAATAGTTGCCTTACACTTTGAGTTAGGACAAACTCTAGGTTCCATCTTTCCCAAGTAAATTTCTTGATTACATGAATTACATTTTATTTTTTCTACTACATCAAAGAGCTTGTAATGATTGGTAGTAAAGTTCTGGGCAATCTGCCTAATAAGACCACCTTCACGTAATTGATTAAAGTATTGTTCTACATCATCAATTGTAATAGAAGGATCTAATCCATCATTTCTGAGTAATTCAAAGATTTCATCATTTGTAAATCTTAGATTGGCATCGTTGAATTTTTCAAAAATGATTTTTCTAATTTGGAGCGGTAGCGCCTCACTCGATATAGTCAATTTAGTAAAGACCCGAGGCTTGTTCTTTTATTTGATCTGCTGATGCGGTATCTTTTAGCTTGTCAATAATATAGGAATAGAGACCAGACTTGAGAACCTTTAATGATAATAAAGCACATTTTATTCTAGCAGGTCCGAGATCATGCAATCCTAAATTATCAAGAATATCGTCTTTTGTAAGTTTTTTCACATATTCAAAATCTTTGCCCATAATAAGCTCTGTAAGCATTGATGCACTTGCCTGGCTTATGGCACATCCTTTACCTGTGAATTTTACATCTGCAACTTTGTCATCTTTTATGTTAAGATGCATTTCTAGCTCATCACCACAAAGGGGGTTACTGTCTCGTTGAGAAATATCTGGATCTTGAATCTTACCATAATTTCGTGGGTTTCTGTAATAATCAAGTATTATCTCTCTGTAAATATCAGCACTACTCATATCCTAAACAACTCCTTTGCTCTGTTAAGAGATTTAACAAAAACATCTACCTCTTCTTTCGTATTATAGATATAAAAGCTTGCGCGGGATGTTGCAGATACATCTAATCTTTCCATCAAGACTTGTGCACAATGATGGCCAGAGCGTATGGCAATTCCATCTTCATCAATTATAGTAGCAAGATCATGTGGATGTATATCTCCCAAGTTAAAAGAAATAACACCTCCTCGTTTTGTTATATCCTTTGGACCGTACAGAATCATTCCTTTCATTTGAGAAAGTTTATCCAATGCATATTTTGTCAATTCCATTTCATGTTCTCGTACATTGTCCATACCTATTTTATCAAGATAATCTATTGCAGCAGCAAATCCTATTACATCTGCAATGTTAGGAGTTCCTGCTTCAAACTTGTATGGAAGGTCATTCCATGTTGTCTCATATTTATGAACCTCGCGTATCATATCTCCTCCACCATTGAATGGAACCATTCCTTGAAGTAGTTCTTTTCTTGCCCAAAGGATTCCCACTCCTGTGGGACCAAGCATCTTGTGTGCAGAAAAAGCAAAAAAGTCGCAGTCAAGTTTTTGCAGGTCAACTTTAAGATGTGGAACAGATTGTGCTCCGTCAATTAATACTCGTACGCCATATTTTTTGCATCTCTTGACAATCTCCTCAGAGTTTGTTATTGTTCCTAAAACATTAGACATTTGACTAAATGTTACAATCTTTACTTTTCCAGTCTGGAGATATTTATCCAGATGATCAAGAATCAGTTCGCCATTGTCATCTACACCAATGTATTCGAGTTTTGCACCTTTTTCCTTTGCCAAAAGTTGCCATGGAACTATGTTACTATGATGCTCATATTCTGTAGTTACAATAATGTCGTCTTTGTTAACATTTTGTCGTCCCCATGCATAAGCAACAAGATTAATTGCCTCAGTAGTTCCTCTAACAAAGACAATTTCTTCACGATTTTTTGCATTGATGAATTTTGCCACCTTGTCTCTTGTTGCTTCATATGCAAGTGTTGCCTCTTCAGCAAGTTCATGAACTGCCCTATGTATATTGGAATTGTAAGTTAGGTAAAAGTTGCTGATGGCGTCAATTACTTGGATTGGTTTCTGAGTAGTTGCAGCATTGTCAAGATAAACAAGTGGTTTATCCTTGTGTACCTTTCTTTTCAGAATAGGAAAATCATTTCGAATATTTTCAACATTTATGAAACTTGTTTGCAAATTAATTAACCTCGATGTAGATCTCATTTTGTTCTATTTTAACATTGTAGATTTTTAGTGGTAGTTCAGCTGGAAGGTTCTCAGGTACACCTGTCTTTAGATTAAAAGTTGAGAGATGTAATGGACATGTCACTCCCTCTTCAGTTAGTATGCCAGTTGAAAGGTCAGCATCTGCATGGGTGCATATTCTGTCAGAGGCATAGATTTTTCCATCAAGATTTGCAAGTAGGATCTTCTTGTCATTATAATCAAAGTCAATCATCTCACCTTTCTTTAGCTGATTCAATTTGCAAACATTTACCCAATTAGACAAGATCTCACCTGTATTTGTAATGACTTTCAAATGTATCAGTTTCACGATATCTTGTTTCTTCAACTTCAAGCATAGCTTTGAGTTGTTCATCTGTCTTGATAGTTAAATTACGCCCTGCCCACTTGGAATCTATCAGGTAACTTATCCATGCGCGAACTTGATATGACATCTTTCTTGAAAGAGGTTCAAGAAATCCTTCCACTATAATTTTCTGAGCATCGGATTTACTCAAACATCTTGTTGCAAGATAG
>JANXYF010000152.1 GCA_025350175.1 Nitrosopumilales archaeon
CACCAATTCCTTCTGCTCTTGCTGCAAGCCAGAGATTTTGTATGGCACAACAAACACTATAGATCCCAGTTTCTGGAATACTTGATCTTCCTATGACAAATGGACCAAACTTTGTTGGATCATACGTTATGCATACATTTACTGTACAATCTAAAATTCCTTGTAGTCTAAGTGATAGATACTTTGATCTTTTTGGATCCTCAATAAGGGTTGATGCACGAATTCGTTCTTTATCAAATGAATCGCGTACTTGTTTTCTTGTCTCTTCATTTTTAATTAGAATAAAGTTCCAAGGCTGAGAGAATCCCACCGATGGTGCATGATGTGCAGCATTTAGTATTCGTGTAAGCACTTGTTCATCAATTGATTCTGCAGTAAAGTGAGACCTAACATCGCGTCTAGAAAAGACTGCTTTGTAAAAGCCATCTTTTTCCTCTGGTGAAAAATCACCAATCATACAATAGTCACTTGAAACATCTCATATTATTCTTGTTTTCTTAAACGTTAATAACGTCTAGAGTAAGGTCGAATTCTATTGGGCCGATGGTCTAGCCTGGTAGGATACCCCCCTGACACGGGGGTGGTCGAGAGTTCAAATCTCTCTCGGCCCATTTCTTTTTATTTAATGTAAATAGTAACAATACGTGATAAAATTTACAATCAAAGAATCGAAATTTCTTAAGGAAAATGAAGTATGTAGAATAGCTACATGTACAAAAGATGTACCACATATTGCTCCGGTGACATATTATTTTGAAGATGGTTTCTTTTATTTTGCAACAGATTATGACACCAAAAAGTATGCAAATCTCAAAAAGAATGATAAAATTGCAATTTCTGTAGACATTTACTTACCTGGAAAACATAAAGCGGTTGTTGTTCAGGGCCATACCACTTTTATCGAGAAAGGCTCACAATTCAAAAAACTCTACGAGATATTTTACAAAAAGTTTGCATGGGTTAGAGAAGATCCTTGGAAAGAAAATGAAGCACCTTTTGTAAAAATTACACCCAAGACCAAAATAAGTTGGGGTTTAGGCTAACCCAAATTTACATCAAAATCTTTGGTAATTTCTGTTAAAAATGATTGTATGGTTACCTGACCTTTTATTTCGTATTTCATGGGCTGATTATTCATTATATCAGAATATTCATTTGCAATACCATCTGTGTTTACAAGATCAAATGTATTAGGTAAAGTCGCATTATCATTTGCAAAAAGAATAGGTCTCCCAGCTTCTGGAATATCCTCTGTTGACAAGTGTCCTTGTCCAAGACTCTTTCCATTGGCAAACAATTCATAATTAATTGTTGAAACAGTTAATGTAACAGAAGTAGGATTTTGAAGATTAAATCTTACATCAAGATGTGCACGTTTATCCAATTTGTTTTGATCAAGAACCTTTACACTATCAACCGAAATAGTAACTTTTTCAAGATCACTTTGAAAAGAATTTGCATATAGATATAAAAATAACATCATTAGACCAAGGCCAGCAAAACACCCCAAAATTACTATTCTTCCCTTACTTAGTAACAAATCTAGAAGCTACGAGCCATGTTCAATTAAAAAACCTTCTCAGAAGTTCAGATGATAATAGATATTATTCATCAACTCTGCAAATAGAGTCATGTCACTTGTTAACGCGCTCATAATGTGGGCACATCTTATTGCTGCATCGATTTGGGTTGGTGGTTCAATATTTATTGGAATAGTTCTTGCTCCGCTTCTTAAGACAATTTCTGATTCAATAGAGGGAAGGCTATCAATAATGATCCGTGTTGGACGTAAATTCAACAAAATTGGAGTTCCATCTTTGATTATATTAATTGCAACTGGAATTTACAACTCCACTGGTTTTATTGTAAATCCATCATTGATACTTTCCACAAACTATGGAATAATTCTTCTCATTAAAATAATACTTGTAATTATTTTGCTAATTACATTTGCTATACATGTAAGACTAATCAGAACTGAAATAGAAAGAAAAATAGAATCAAAACAACTTTCTGGTGAATTTTTACAAAAACTACGTTCAAAAATTATTATGTTAGGTAGACTGACAGTGATACTCTCTTTAGCTATACTTCTAATGGCAGCATTACTTCATTCAGGTATCTGAGATTCCAGATATCCTCACTTCAAAACCGTTGTCCAGTTTACCTATTCCATATTTGCAACCAGTTATTTTTGATGCAACAAAAAGATTAGTCTCTAAATGTTTTGTAATTTCTCTTACTCGATATACCGAAGTATCTTTGACAAGTGAGAGTGGAACTACAAGCATATCCGAAAGATAAAGATCAACACCAAGATTTGATTCAATGAATTTTTTTGCCACTGACTCGCCAAGACCAGTTAAACTCTTTTGATAAATACCATCGGAGCCACTGACTGAGCTTTTATCATATGAAAATATTAGAATTGAACATCCTTTATCTAATGCATTTTCTTCTTTTATTGAAATCTCACAATCAAATCCATTTTTATCAAGAATAGTTTTTGCAATTTGTATCTCTTTTTCTACTAATTCTTTTGGAATGTGTGAATAAGAGCACAAGAGTTTTGTAGAAATTGTTTTTCTTTCAAGAAGTGATATGAGATTGAGGCTAGTACAAGGCTGTATTAGAGTCTCAACTCCTCCTCCTCCCTTTGGATAATATCCTCTTTTTTTGATATCCATGGTAAAATTTATTCCAATTCTAGATAATGCTTCAGTTAAAACATATTTTGTATAATCAGATGTAGGACTCCAAGGAACATCTGTACCGCCAATAATTGACAATTTCAAACTTTTTTTCATAAGTGAAACAGCAGGAATCAATACTTGTAAAATTAATGGGATACTTCCAGCAGTTCCAATATCTTCCTGAAGATCCAAATTCAAACCTTGGGAAGGAAAAAATTTTAGAGATGTAGAATTTACAAAAAGACCTTCTACTCTGGCTTGACAAATCTTTGATAATATTCTTATCCCCAACAAATGTTGTGGCCTAAGACCTGGAACTTTACGATTCTTTCGAATATTTTCTATTTCAACTGGTTTACCTGTAATGGCAGACAAGGTAACTGCACTTCGGATTATCTGTCCTCCACCCTCGCCTCGTCCTCCATCTATTTTTATTGGCTCCATGACTAGAGGGTTTAATTTTAGAATCTAATTAATGATGGTTTTTTAAACAAGTGAAACAAGATCTCGACAATGAATGGACTTCTAATTGGTAGATTTCAACCATTTCATAAAGGACA
>JANXYF010000172.1 GCA_025350175.1 Nitrosopumilales archaeon
TATCCTCGCCTTTCAAACCCAAAAGCTCCCAACGAATACAGGGTTCTGGTTTATGCATGTCCCGACTGCACTAAAGATTTTGATAAACCCAAGATGTTCTCAATCAAACGAAATGTTGTTGATGAACCACTTGAAACTGTGGAGATAGAAATTGTCCAAGCCCGAGAAAAAATTCCAGAAATGGTAAAGACATCTACAGTTTAAGCAAAATATCTAGAGTGCTACTTTGCTTACCATGAAAATCTAGAGAGTTTTCTGTCAACTTTTGGCCCAATACCAGGGGGTTTTAGGGCATGAACTACCTAGTTTTTTGAATTCTTCATGCCTGTTTACGATGTTGATATTTTGTAACATTTCAAAACTAGAAAAGTAAGACAAAAAACCAGGGTTTAGCTTTTCTTCGTATTGATAAAAGAAAATCAAACTCTTACCGAGTAATGGGGGTGTTTTGACCATTGGCTTGCATATGTACGCACAAGTGTTACACCCCCCCTAAAATTAGCCGTTTTTGAAAAAATCACGATATGCCTAATTGGTGGAAAATAACAGGGGGTTGAACCATTAGGTGTAGATTTCAAAATTATGCTATTTTTAGAAATTATAGTTTTTTCCAATTTTTTGACTTGAAAAATTGGCATGATCTGGCAAGTTTAGTATGAAATAGGGGGGTAGAAATAGGTCATACTGCCATAAGGAATTGAAATCTATGGTTCTATGTTACAAATGCTTTGAAGACAAACATCATGATTGTATGGGTAAGCAGGGATTGTTTGTTTGTGAATGCGAACTTTGTAAGAAAGATTCCAAAGTCATCAATAACATCATGCCCGAATCCATAAAATACGTCGAGAAAAATTAGGTCTAAATCCAAAACCTTTGTACTTGAAAAACTGATTTTCATTTCAATTTGGTCATTGAGATCTTACTGAAAGTAATTTTATCGTGAGAGAATTACAAAAACCCTCACGATTACAGGCTTGGTCAGTTAATGGGTAGCCATTTGTGTGTGACTCCATAATATCTTAAGTTTCATGTGGACTATTGTACATAATTTGGTAGATTTTTTCAAATCTGTAGATCTTTTGGGTCTCACCTAAACATTCACTGAGTGGTCATGTCTATGACAGCAGGATTGACATGAAAATGTCTGTGTCTCCCTTGGTATCTTTTTTGATTTTAGAAACTAGTTTGTCAATAGGGATGCCCATTTCTTGGATGGTCGTCATTGGGGTAAACCCTATCATGATCTAAAATATGTAAAAAAAACAAGGTTAAATGCTAAAACCTGATGTCTTCCAAGAATGGAGAAACTATGGATAAATAATCTTAATTCAAAAATTTTTATATGAAAAATTTAAGTGATGTAGATTGGTATTAAAGAACATGGCTACCTTGTCGCCTATCTACGACTCACGTAATGAGGGATATCCACTATTCCATACTGGAGTATTGGCATTTGTTATTACTACGTGTCTGCCTCTTAGTCTGGGGCTTAGCAAGCTACCAGCTACTGCGGCATTTGCTATTTTTGCAGTCGGTTTTTTGTCATTGTTCATGCTAGTAAGGAATCAACAAGTAGGGCTTGACCTTCTAAATCATTTACACATAGATGCTAAAAGAAAATCTCCTGCCATTGTAAAAGAAGCTAGGAAAAATAGATCTGAATCTCATACTGTTCTAATTCCACTAGAGGGTATCACACAAGATCCATTTCCTCACTTACAAAATATGATTGAGAAAATCATAAGCACTCATGATGACCAAATGAATCATGATACAAAAGAGAGGCTTGTACAAGTACTCAAAAGATTGCAAAATTTATCTCAGGAAATTGGCAATCATAAAGAAATGTCTTAAAACATTACCATTGTGGACATTTATGATTTTTACCATTGGTTTAGGGATTCTTTATCTTAATTGTAACAATAATTCAGCGGACATTTCATATGGGAAATAAATTCCTTGTATGTCACTTCGACTTGGTCTATAATGAGGTAAGTCATTAATCATATTGTTTATCATTTCATCATTCTTACGTTCAGATTCTACGATACATGATATTGTTTGGTTTATTCCACCCTCCTGTTGGATTTTGTGGATCATTTCATCATTCCTGCGTTCAGATTCTATGATGGCACTAGTCAATTTCTTAGAAATAGATTTGTCATTTTCATATAAATATGATGCATTAGATTGCATTTCGAGCCTCTTTTCTTGGATTATTGAAGAAAGTATCTGTTTTTTCTCTTTTACAAGCATGCCAGTGATATGATTTTCTATTGTATTATTCACCATTATGTAATAACTGATACTGACAGATTTCCAAAATTGGAAATTGGTTTTAGAGGGGTTATGTTGTATTGGTTCTTCTTGCTTACAGGTATGCGATATATCAAAAGGGATTTGAACCATTATTCTATACATTAAAAAGCTATATTTCCAGTCACACATGGAAAAGCATGAATTTGTATGATTGATTATACATGTACCGTATGGTCGTGTCTATATCCACATGATTCGCAGAGAAATATCTGGTGCAAGTCTCCTTTGAGGTCTTTTTCTATTTTTGAGACTAGTTTTTCCATAAAAAGGCCATTTCTTGGGCAGTTGGCATTGGGGCAGGCCATATCATAGTCTAAAATATGGTCTAAACAAAAATATCCTAATTTTGAAGAATAGTTTCCTTCTTTACCACACTTTTCTTTATCGCAATTTCTTTTCTTGTAAACTGAATCTTTTGGAATTCTATTTGCAGGCATGTCTAATTCCTCCATGCCTTGTGTTACTAATTTCAGTAATTTATTATCACTGGATTTGATTTTGTTAAAAGTTCATCTTTTTTGGAATTATTGAATTCGCCTAATATGATCATCTTGGTGCATGTTATTGGTGGCAGACATTTTTGTCTAACGCTCTAATTGTAATTTTACACTAAGAGAAGAGATATTTTTACCTGCACACTAATTAGGAGCCATATTTCAAAATTCGAATATGGAAAGATACGAAATTAATATCATAGTATCAAAAAAGCCAACACAACGAGAAATTGAAAAAATCCAGGAATGCTTTACGGAAATTCCTCTTGACGAAATCATTTCAGGGCTACACTTTGCAAAAAATAGGTGGACTGCAAAAGATGCAGGAGTACTCAAAGTGGGAAGAAAGAGCATAATCAATAAAGAAATTCATTCTGTTACTTCGGAGCAAGCTCAATGGAGACTAAAAAACTGGAAGATGATGATCGCAAATTATAGGAAACTGGGATATAGCTATCCTACAATATCTCGAATAAAGAAAAACTTTGTAGAATTGAGTAAAAAGCGCTCTAAATAGGCTCTGGCGCTTTTGTTGTAGAACCAAGTGTTGGAGGAAGATCTGGAATGGTCTGCCTCACATGTCCTTCTAGAATTGATTGAGCTTCTTCCAATATTCGGTTTGTCTCTGAATTTGTTGTATCAACAGTAAAGTTGTTCTCTCCGTTTACTGAGGCGCCTGACATGATCTCTCCTAGTATGTTTGACAAGTCTGCCATGGACGAGTCTGCTGCTGGCATTAGTCCATTTAAGCCCGTTCCGAGTCCCTTTATTATTGACATGCAAGGACTGAGTGTCACTACTACATCTCCAAGTTCTGATATTGTGTTTAATCTTAGTTGAATCTGCTCCATGGCTAATTTTGCATTTGTTACCATGTTGTTCATCTTTCTAATCTCATGTAATTCTGTAGCATAAGCGTTAGAATATGCCTTGTTGTGTGTTCTTACTGCGTCAACAACTTTTTTGAAAATAAAATCATCTTTTTCTTTTAATTTTCTTGAAATAGAATCTAATTTTATAACTTGTAACTGTAATTTTTTCTGAGCCTCATCAATCTTTGGCTTTAGAGGTGCATCTGGCTTTACTTTATCTATTACCCTTTGAGATATGCTATCTTTTTGTACATTCCATTTGTTTGTAAAGTTCATTTTTTAACTGTGCCTTGATTGAAAATGTTATTTTAAACAACCATGTTCTTACTTGATGTGTAACTATGGTGACATGTGTCTGTGGTTACATCATTGTCCTGACATGGGAGATTTAATATGTTTCTAAATTCGAATTTAGAAACATTATATCTTGATTATCCAAAGGTAAATGTATAGATTTGAAAACCTGGGTGACCAATGATTGTAATTGTATGACTGCCTTGTTGTTTTGATGAAATTAAGTTATATAGTCTATGTTCAGAGATGCCCACTACTCCATTTTTAAGGTCTTGACCTGCATCATCACTAGTAACAACTTTGCCATCTAACAGAACCTGAATGTTATCTCCAGTTCCTGACGCAACAATGTGGACATCTTTTGCAGAAAATGGCAGGACAATCTTTCCGTTATCTGAAACTAGTTTCATACTATCATTGAGATTTTGCCATTGCCCCTCCAAGTAAAAATGATCATTTTGCAAACCTGATGGTATTGCATAATTAACTATTTTTTCGGGCTGGAGTCCTTCTGAATTTCCAAGGTAGTTCCTATCTTGCATAAAGTCATATCCGAAATAAAGTTCTGGAGTCTGTACGTAAGAAAATTGATGTTCCTGCAAATTGACAAGACTTTGATCTGCTGTCATGTTTAATCCTAGTCTGTTTGCTCTTTGATCAAGTAATTGTTGAATAACTTTTTCTGTTTGATCATATTCTCCTTCACCAAAATGTGTGTGTCGTATGTGTCCTAAATCATCTGTTATGTATTCTGCAGGCCAGTATCTATTTGAAAACGCATCCCACGTTGCATGATCACTGTCTAACACTATCGGATATGTCACGCCATATTTTTGAGCAGCCATTTTTACATTATTAGGATCTTTTTCAAATTCAAATTCTGGTGAATGCACTCCGATGATTAGTAATCCTTTATCCGCATATTTATCATTCCATGCTTTAAGATATGGTAGTGTTCTAAGACAATTTATGCAACTATAAGTCCAAAAGTCATACAAGACTACCTTGTCTTTCATTTCTGATTTTAATTCTTCTGGTGTTGTGTTAATGTAGTCTGCAATTCCAACCAAGTCAGGAGCTACTGGAAAATTATTTTCATCAGGATATGAAATTAACTTACCAGAAGTTGTATTGTTTATTGGTCCTTGTTTATTCAAAAGTGTTTCACTGCCTACGTTTTGGACGGTTTTATCAAGTGATGAAAAGAAAACACTAATTCCCCCAATGGCAGCTATTATGATTATCGCACCAATTGCTGCGGTTTTAATCTCTTTTCTCATCATGATGACCCCAATAGCAAATTATTTAGTAATGGAAAACTTGCAATAGCCGCTAGTTGATTTGTATATACTAATACTCCCAAGATGATGATAAGCGAACCCATGATAATTGAATAGTATTTGAGATGTTTGCTCATGGATTTGATTAATCCTGTAAATCTTGAAAAGAATACGCCCATCAAAATAAACGGGATTCCAAGACCAAGTGAATAACTGAGAAGTAGGATAAACGCATGACTTGGGGTGGTGGCAGCAAGAGTTAGAATGCTTCCTAGGATTGGTCCTATACATGGAGTCCAACCTGTTGCAAATGCTAGACCAAAA
>JANXYF010000196.1 GCA_025350175.1 Nitrosopumilales archaeon
ATTGTTCGTCATATGAATAACCGTCTGCATTATGAATTGCCAATATGTAGATGTTTGACGGGGGAGAAAAGTTTGGGGTCGTACTATTTACCGGAACTGAATGTGTCCAAAGATAGTATACACCGCCGGCTATCAGAGATATCATAATTGCAACTGTAATTACTGCACCCTTAGAAATAGGACTACTCTTAGCCTTGTTCTTCTGTTTCTTTACCACAGTGAAATTAGCAAAATGTGTGTATATTTATGTAATGATTATCCAAGATGAGTAAAGGATAATACTAAAAGATCGAATGATTAGATCGATTATTTTGAAAGAGGACAAATCTATAGTAAAGAATAATATTTCGGTTTGCATCATTTAGGCTGAGATTTTGATATGAAAAAATTTGAAGTTATTCTCATGTGTGCAATCATAGCCCTTTCGGCTACAGTTCTGATACAATTTAGCAATGGAAGAACATTAAATGAGATATCACAGGCAACTGTTCAAGGCCCTCCGGGACCACAAGGCCCACCAGGACCTCCAGGTCCCCCAGGACAAGTAGGAACATCTGGAAACTATACACTAACAACAGATTCTACACTTACGCATATTTTCAAGAGAGTTGAAAACTCTGTAGTCCAGATAACAAGCAAGGTAACGACCACAGATAATAACGTCATAATTAACGGTCAACCATTTCAGAGTCAATCGACAAGACTAGGCTCTGGTTTCGTATACGACACGGATGGAAGAATAGTCACCAACAATCACGTAGTTGAAGGTTCAAAGACAGTAAACGTAACTTTTATTGATGGAAATACATACACTGCAAAAGTTGTCGGTACTGACCCAGGAAATGACATTGCGGTAATACAAATAATAGATAATTTCTCAGATGAATCACTCGTCCCTCTAACTCTTGGGAATTCATCACAACTTGATGTAGGACAACAAGTTATTGCAATTGGCAATCCATTTGGACTTAGTGATACAATGACAACGGGAATAATAAGCCAGGTTGGAAGACTACTTCCAAACGAGAACGCCGTGGGATTTTCAATACCAGACATAATACAAGTTGATGCTGCTATCAATCCAGGAAATTCTGGCGGACCACTATTAGATTTGAATGGTCAAGTGATAGGAATGAATACTGCCATCACAACGAGCACTGGCGATTTTGCAGGAATTGGATTTGCCGTACCGGTTAATACAATTAACAAAATTGCTCCAGTTTTAATTAAAAATGGAAATTATTCCCATCCATATCTTGGCATATCTGGAAGAAGTCTAGATCCAGACATTGCCCTTGCAAATGGATTACCAAGAAACTTCAAAGGAGTAATAATTGAAAAAATAGTCAAGGACGGACCTGCAGATAAAGCAGGAATCATAGCATCTACACCTGATGATAACAACATTCCACATGGAGGAGATATCATAACAGCAATAGACGGTCACCAGATAAAGACAATCTATGATGTCATTGCATACCTAGATGAGCAGAAAAATGTCGGAGACAAAGTTGTGATATCAATTAACAGGTTAGGAAAATCATTAGACTTGACTACTATACTTGAAGTAAGACCTTCTACAACACCCTAATTATCTTCAAGAATATTTTTTGAAATTTTAAAATTCCATAATTTGTCAGTGGCTTTTTTTATTCCAATTCGTGGTCCAGATGCAATATCTGATCTTTTTATTTTTATTCCATCGATTATATACAAACTGGATTTTTTAGTCAGATCTTGACCATACTCTTTCTGGGTTATTTTTAATGCCTGTGTCAATTTGGCAGGTCCATTTGCAAGATTAGAAATATCAAGAGTTTTTCGTCGCTTGTACATAAAATCAATTCCATGTTGCGGAAAAAGTGATCTGATTAAAACCGCACCTGCAGGATAATCTGGACTTCGTGCTACAGCGTTTACGCAGTAATGCATTCCATATGTAAAGTAGACATAAACCCTGCCAACTTCTCCAAACATGGCTTTGTTTCTCTCAGTCATGCCCCCAAACGAGTGACTTGCTTCATCATCCGTGTACCGGTATGCTTCAGTCTCTGCAATTATTCCAGATATAATATTCCTATCAATATTTCTAATCAGAGTCTTTCCAAGTAAGTCTTGAGCAACTTTTACCGTATCACGGGCATAAAATGAACGAGATATTAGATTCATTTTGAAATTTCTACGTCTAAACCCTTTCTTAATTTATCGAGTGTTTTTGCTAGTAAGACAAAATCATCTTTGAGAACTTGTCTTAATCCAGGATTATATATGATAGCAGCTGGGTGGACTGTAACAAAATAGAGTTGATCATTATTTTTTACAAGTTTTCCGCGATTTTTAGTTATCTCACTGCCATCAAGCAAAGAGCTGTACGCAGTATTTCCTAGTATGCATATAATTTTGGGTTTCATTATATCCAGTTCTTCTGACAAATATTGCCTGCATGCATCACGCTCTTCTGTTATTGGTTGTCTGTTGTTTGGAGGCCTGCATTTTACAACATTAGTAATATACACTTGGTCTCTTGCAAATCCTGCATATTCCATTGCTTCAGATAAAATCTGTCCTGCAGTTCCAACAAACGGCTTACCCTGAAGGTCTTCATTTCTTCCAGGAGCTTCTCCTACAAATATTATATCAGATTTTACATTTCCAATTCCAGGTACTGCATTTGTTCTTGTCTTAGATAAATTACATTTGACACATGATACAACTCTATTTCTTATATCGTTTAATTTTTCAGACATGCTACGCTACCACACTTTTTACAATCGATCTACCACGTACATGTGGACCGCCATTTCCCATCCTCATTATTTGCATCGGGTCCCCCTTGCCACAGTTTACAATAGGTCTTACCACAAAATCTTTTCCCCTAGCATCAATTGATTCAAAAAATTCTGGCGAGTTACCCATTACAATAACATCTCGGAGTAATTCCCCCAGTTCCCCATTTTCAATCTTTTGTGCATATTGACAAGATATACTCCAGTTGTACCGCATCATGTCAATTGATGGGATCTTCATGTTGCAAATCAAATATCCATTTTTAACGTCTTTAATCATCTCATCAGGACCCCAATTTCCAGGACCTATGCATGTACATGCCATTCGTATGAGAGGCATAAATGAATAGCCGGTAGCCCGCATTGATGAATTGGGTGCAACATTAAACAAAGCCGCAGTCTCCCTACTTTGCATGTGATTGCTCAATACTCCCCCTTCTACCAGACTCTTTTTTGTAGCAGGTACTCCTTCGTCGTCATACTTGTACCAACCCAAGCTAGATGGAATTGTTGGGTCATCAATTACATCAAGTTCCGATGAGCCAATCTTTGTTCCCATCTTTCCTGCCCACCATGCACCACCTGCCCATGCCATCTCTTTTCCAAGTACCCTATCAGCTTCTGACGGGTGCCCCAAAATTTCATGGGAAAGCAATGCAACAAAATCAGGATTCATTACTACAGTTGCTTGTTCTTCCTTTACAGTTTTTGCATCAAGCAATGCATCTGCTTTTTCAGATATTGACTGTGCGGATAAAAGTATGTCATGGTCCCCTGTAATCATTTCCAATCCCCCTCTACCTCCCTCAGTAGTATTTACAGATTCAGTCAGTCCAGAATAATGTGCAGTTGCTGACAGGTTTGATATGACATCCTCAAAGTTATGAGTAATTTTAGATCCTTCGCTATTTACAAAATACTTGTAAAATTTATCATGTGAAACAGAGACTGATGACTTGATTATTCTTTTTTTATTTCGAATTATTTCATCAGACTCTAATGCAATCTTTATCATTTCATCAACAGATGGTGGTATCTTTACAAAATAATTTACTGTATCAATAAATGATTTGACATCAGCTAGTCGTACCTTTTGTTTTTTATATTCAGAATAATGCCTAGCTGATTTTATTGCATCAAGAATATTTTCTTGTACCACATAAAATGACTTTGGGGAAGACATGGAACAAAATCCCCATGCACCGTTGACTAGAACCCTTATTCCCAGTCCAGAGTCATCAGATGAGACAAGATTTTCAACCTCCCCATTTTCAACTAGTATGCTAGTAGTCTGTACAGATTCTGTCCTTACATCACAATATTGAGAACCATTTGAGAGTGCAATTGCAACTGCCTTTTCAGCGTAATCTTCCAGAGTCATATTTTTTTATAATAATAATTAATTATACCTCTATATCGGAGTTCGAGTTTCATCGTTTTGTGGGATTGCAAATGAGAATGTCGTACCTTCGGATAATTGACTTTCCATCCAAATTCTACCACCATGTGCTTCTACAATTCCTTTGCAAATAGACAGCCCTAGGCCACTTCCTCCCTTTTCTCTTATACTACTAGTATCAACTTGATAGAACTTTTTGAAGATCTCATCTCTTGCTTCTGGTGGAATTCCCCGTCCATTATCCTTGACGGATACAATTACTTCATGTGCTTTTTCTTCGACATTTACTTGCACTTTACCTGTCTTTGGCTGAGTCGCCTTTAAGCTATTTTTTATCAGATTTGTTAGTACCTGTTTGATTCGAACATCGTCATATAATGCATAGATGTCTTTTTCCAAAGAGAAAGTAAGTAATATAGAATCAGCAGTTGCTTGCGGCTGCATCACAATCACAGTTTTTTCAACAGATTCTCGGATATTGTTTCTCTCTTTCTTGATTCGTAGTTGACCAAGTTCCAATTTTTGTGCATCAAGCAAGTCAGATATCAATTGCAGTAAAGTAGAGGCACTTGAGCTAATTATTTGCAATCTCTCTTTTTGAGCATTGTTTAGAGAGCCAAGGTGTCCGCCAAGTAAGATATCAGAATATCCTTGTATTGGAACAAGAGGTGTTTTTAGTTCATGTGTAACCATTGCAAGAAATTCATCTTTTGCAACCTCTACCCTCTTTGCCTCTTCTTCTTTTTTCTGTATAGTAGTAGACATGGCATTGAAGGTTTGTGCCAACTCTCCAATCTCATCGTTTGACGAATAGTTAATCTTTTCACCATAAAATCCCTCCTTGACACGGCCCATCACTTTTGTCAAGACCTCAAGAGGCGACAATGAACGTCTAATGGACAAAACCACTAGCAAAAATACTGCAACATCTGCAATTATTAATAATTGAACCATTACGACTTTGGAATGTAGTCTAGTGTCTATCATCCCGTTCCATTGATTCACAAATTCCGATGTTGCATTAAGAAGTGTATTTCTCTGCGAATTCAAGTTTGTCAAGGCCATTCCAAAATCTTTTGACAACAAAGTGTTAGATTCAACAAAAATCAATTTTTCTCGGACAGACTCCCACAAGGGATCAATCTGTCTTATAGAATCAGAGTTTTGCCTAGGAATTACTGCAAGTGTTTCTTGAGATATGCCATAATTTGCAAATTCAGGATCATCTAGTGGAAGTCCTTGTAATTTTTTCAAGTCAGCATCAAAAGTGATTCGGTCTTTTTTCAGGGAAGAGGAAACGTTTCCACCCTCGCCAATAGAATACAATAATGTCTTCTCGCCTATATCTTGCGCAATAGTTACCATCTTAGCGGCAATAATTTTGTGTGGATTGTAATTTCTATCAAGTGGGGTAAGGTCATTACTAATGCTATTTGCCAATGAGATCAACTTGCCATTTTTGCCAAGGATGTATTTTAGATCATCTTTTACACGCGAATCAAAAATATTTTCTTTTTTTATTTTTTCTGTAGACATTTGATAGGGAGTCCATTGATCTCCCACTTTATCATATGCAGGTCTTAATTCAGATGGGACAGATGCAACATTAAGCCCTCGAATATTTCCACCTGCTCCAAGTGTTGCATAAGTCATATCAAAGTCAGATATCTCAGTCTCCAAAGTCTGTCTATCTGCCTCATTGCCACTAGCAATCGAATTGGCAGTACCCCCAATTCTTTCTACTATGACTTTGAGGTCACTTGCATAACTAATAGAATGTAAGACATCTTGATTTTCTTGAGATGTAAATATGAGAAGATAGAGATTCAGTCCTGAAACTCCAATTAGGACCACAAGTAACAGGTAGGTCTTTTGGGTAAGTTTCACAAATAAAAAAACCAATCAGAGGAGTATAAAAGTTAGTATAATTGTTATGCAGTAGATAGTCAAAATGTCTGATGAGTTTCTAAATATTGCAAGAGAGGAGATACAATCAGAGATAGACAGTTTGAAAGAGTTATTCATTACATGTGTTAATGACGAACAATTCTATAACAAATCAAGAGACGTCCAAAGACATATGCACAAAATCAAGGGCTTGGCACCTATGATGGGGCAAGATAATGTAGGAGAAATTGCACGAATAAGTGACATAATTGTAAAACATATCACAAACTACGGAGTGTTAAAGGGCTCATATGATATAATTTTAGAAGCTATTCAGAAAATGAATAATCTTTTCAACGGAGATGCCGATACAAAGATAGATGATTTTAGAAAACACGCGATTGATGCATATCCCAACATTGCAGAGTTTTAAAACACATTCGTAATTATATATGACATATTTTCATCCATAGTATGGCCAGTGTTGTAATAATTGATGACTCGGATGCCATCAGAATGGTCTTGAGAGATATCCTCATTATAGGTAAGCATGTCCTGGCTGGAGAACTAAATAGTGGTGAGAAAGCTTTAGAAGAATATACAAAATTAAAACCAGACATTGTCTTGCTAGACATGGCCATGCCAAAGAAAGATGGCATTACAGTACTCAAAGAGATCATAGGATTTGATAAAAATGCAAAGATAATCATGATCTCAGCAAGTGATAATCAAGAGACGGTAAAAGAGTGTATGAGATTAGGAGCCAAAGAGTATATTCTAAAACCATTTAATTTTCATGAGGTACTAGATAAAATCATTCAAGTTGTCAATTTATAGATTATACGGTCTTGTACCCTGGACTTAAAACCCAGTTTGCTTTTTCCAACAGAAATCTATTACTACATTTGACACAAAAGTAATCTTGTGCAGGTTCTGGAAATTTATCTCCACAGTCTTTACAGATATAATAATTATCCATAGACTTGTAATCAACTCCCAGGATCTTAATCTCTTTGTGACATTTTGGACATTTGTTTTCTTTGTATGAATCCTCAACTGAAACATTACCACATTTGAAATGCTCAATTAGTTTTCCTTGAACAAAATTAGTACTTTTACATACAGGACAGAAGAAATTAGGAAGAATTCTTAAGGAACCACATTGATGACATGAGACTTCTTTTATATCAGAGATTTTCATTATGATTTTTTCATGTTCAAGCTGTGAGAGATATTTTTTTAGCAGATCATTTTCCGTTCCAGAATATTCAGAGAGTCTTGCAAAACTCAGCCTTGAGGCAGATTTTAGATGTGTTGTAATTCTTTCAAGATCATCAGATGGTTTTTCCTCAAGTATGATTCTCTCTTGTTCCAGAGTCTCAAAGACATTTTTTAGATTTTCAAATCTAATTGGTTTTTCAATATAGAGATAAGCCCCACCTCTAAGAGCATCTTTAATTTGCTCATCAGATTTAGAGTCAGCATTTTCAAGTTCAGAGAACACCCGGATACCGGTCTTTCCATTAGTGCATGCTTCAACATTTTCATATCCTAGTTTTTTTAGAAAATCTCTTAGTAAAATAGTGATAGCCATGCTATCTTCAATTATTAGGACATCATTTTTTCTTCCAGACATGAGATCTGTTTCAATATCATGCTATATTATTCTTAAAGAAAATACAGGTATGGTTAAAAGGTGCTAAAAATGAGTAGCACATATGGAAAAATATGTAGTAGATACTAGTATCATAATAGACGGTGAGATCACCAAGTTAATTGAAGCCGGCACCTTAACAAATTGTGAGATAATTATTCCCGTTGCAGTTTTAGATGAATTACAATCACAGGCATCACAACACAAGGATTACGGTTTTGTTGGTCTTGAAGAGATCAAAAAAATTCGTGATCTGGCAGAGAAAAACAATATCATTCTAAGATTTGAAGGCGAGAGGCCCAGCATGGAGGATATCAAACTTGCAAGACATGGTAGAATTGACGCAATAATAAAAGACATTGCAAAAAAGAATGGTGCTACATTTTACACTGCAGACTATGTTCAGGCTCTGGTAGCTCAAGTAGAAGGAGTAAAAACAAGCTACTCGAAACCACAGATAAAAATTTCAGATTTAGAATTTGAGAAATTCTTTGACAATCAAACTATGAGCATTCATCTCAAGGAAGGAACTCTACCTCTTGCAAAACGAGGAAAGCCAGGAGGATT
>JANXYF010000201.1 GCA_025350175.1 Nitrosopumilales archaeon
AAAGACTTACTTGAGAATCTAAACAAGGATCCAGAGATTGTAATTGTAGGAGCTGGGAATCAATCAGACCAGGCATTTAGTCCAAGAACTATGGAAATTGTGGAAAAATCTCGCTATAGCGTATTTGTCGTAAGAGATTCTAGAATTTCAAGCATTAAAGCAAGATATTTCTGGCAAATGATAGCACCGAGATTGAAAGAAAACAGAGTAATTTACAACATTTATCGCAGATTTCTTAAATTACTACCTAGAAAGAAGACTCCTTCTGACGAGGAATATTTTTCTCCTAAATTATAATTTCATAAAGTAAATTATGCTCAGAAGTTTTGTAAAATTATATCATTATTCTAGGCCATATTCTTGGGATATTTTTATAACATCATCCAGGGTTTTTGCATCAGAATAATCTTTTAGCAAATATTGGTTTAGATCAAAAAATGTATGTCCCCACTTAAATTTTCCAATAACAGAATTGGCAAGATCGTTGTAGTCCATGATGTAAAGCGCACCAGCAATTGCTTCGGCAGTTGTGAGTTTACCTATCTTGGAATAATTAACTGGATTACCTGCAAGTAATGGAGGAAGTTTTCGTGACAAGCCTACAAATTTTTTGAGAAACATTTTTTGTGCCAATTCCCATGAGCAATCAATTGCTGTAATAGACTGGGTCAAATCCCTGTCAGATCGTAAGACAAATTCTTTAGCAAACGGATTAAGAATCATGTCTCTTCCAGAGAGGTGTTTTATGCGTTTAGCAATACCAAATTTTACAAGTTTTGCTGCGGTACATTTTGCGGGATCGTCTTGCTCAAACATGAGAACTTGAATTTGCATCTAGTCTCAGTGTTTCAATCAAGAATAAATTGCTTGAGATTCAGAATTATTTGCCAATATATGTTACTTGATAATAGAATCTAGTAACCTGATCCTTTTTGATTACGTTAACATTCCATTGTCCATCAGGCATCACATCATTTGCATTTACAGGTAGAATACTAAATTGTTGTAGTCTAAGTCCGGCTCCAGAATAGCCAACAAGGAAATTCTTACCATCAATTGCGACAGTCTGATATATCATACCATTCTGTATGGTAGATTTTGTTACAAGACAGCTAGTATCCTGTCCAATAATACAAGTTCCATTTTGTGAACTCACCTTAATACTGACATTGTTTTCATCACCAGGATTTACTCTAAGTAAAGCATCAAGTTGTCTTGGATAATAGGTCATATTGCCAACAGATTGTTCACTAAATACTACAGGGATAGCAGAGTCTTGGATTTTGTTTATCTTTTCAACAAATATGTTATTCGGAGCGTGTTTTTGAACCGGCCCAATTGTCATAGGAATGACTGTAGGAGTAGAAGTTTGAGTCACATTAGTTGGAGATGTCTGTGTTTGGTTTGTTACAGTAGGAACGTTTTGAACTGGCAATTGACTTACAACATCAAAGTCTGCATTGAAAGCACCAAATGGCACCTGGGCAATGATGGTATATGTTCCAAGTTTTGCGTTGTTTGGAATTTTATAATCATAACTAAAGGAACCAAATTGATCAACTGCAACAGTAGTTTTGGGGATATTGTATCCTTTCAATGATGTTACTTCCCCTTCATTGATGACAGTATCATTTTTCAAACCAAATGCAAGATCTACTCCTTGAGGTACAGTTACAATGTAGCTAGTTCGTCCAGTTAGTAAGACAGTTTGGCCAGGAAGATACTTGCCAGAATCCGTAGTCATGAATAGCTGTAGTTTACTAGAACTTACAGTATACGGATCAGTTACCTTGAATGAGGTTATGACTTTATTTGCAAGATATTCAGCGTAAACATTGTAGGTCCCAGTCTTGTAAATACCAGTATGGAATGGAACTGTAACATAATACTGTCCTCCCTGATTTACAGTAGCATCACCACGATATATTTGCTGTCCGTCATAAGAATAAATCAAAACCTGAACCGTGGGGTTAGTTTCACTTGCGGCAGCATTTTGAACTGGAATCACTTGACCCCAGATTCTTGCCACGTCACTTGAAAGATAATCTGTTTTATCAGTCTCTACTGTAATAGGAGACAGATTTTGATTAGGTTGTGGATTTTGAGAAACTTGGAAAAATAATTGAGAGCTTGCATGTGCTGAACTTATTGTGATTCTGTATATTCCATAAACAGTCAGCGTTGGGTCTACCACAGATGAAGAAGATCTATCAGTAGATAACATTGCACTGCCAGTCATATCAGTTGATGGTATAGTCCAAGTCCATGAAAATAGCCCATTATTTACCTGTAATGGGAAAGTGATTTTATTTCCAGAAGGCCTTGTCAATGTTAATGTATAGGAATCCATGCCTACAGAAGAAGCTATTTGTCCGTTCAATTTGACAGCATTTCCTACGCCGTAAACTTTCTTGTCAGTACTTGTAGTTATTGGATTTAATGCACTACCATTAAGCAGATTAGTAACTGTGAAAGAGGCAGATGCTTTGAGTGCAGAACCATAGTGAGCCTGTAAGGTATAGGTACCTGGACTAAAGATATTGGATACAACATTTTGTTTTATTGAATAAAATCCGTTCACATCAGGAAGTGCAGATAGAGTTAACGGTTGAGTAGCATAAGATTCAGGTGCACCTGGTGCTGGGTTACTTGCTGTTCCACTAGATGTTTGGCCTGCCGAAGGACCACCTACAACGGTACTTCCTTGGAACGTTATCTGTTTTCCATTAGAATCAAAAACAGATGCCATTACTTGAACACCAGTAGTTTGTATCATATCATGTCTGACTTGACCTGAAATAATAAGAGAATCACCATAAGCATATGAAGACTTGTCAGTAGAGAATAAAAATGGACCATTATTTGTAGGCGTATAAGTAGAGGGATTTGCTGATACTGCAAAAAAAGTATAGGCTTTTGCAAATGGTAATGATATTGTTACTCCATAATTTCCAATTCTATCAGATATTGCAGGTATTACAAAAGTATACGTAAAGGAATTATCAGATTGGACATTTACAAATGAAGTAGTATGAAATGATACCGGTATTGAACCAGAGTTAAATGAAACTTGAATAACATCAATAGTTGGAGATAGCCCAGTATTTTGTAATCCTGCTAATTTAGTACTGCCACTAACTACTACCGTATCTCCAGGAGCATATACTTTTTTATCAGTAGTTACGAAAAGTCCCTGACTTTGTCCTCCTGTAGGGTTCAATACAAAAGTTGTAAAGGCCGATGCAGTATCATAAGTTGCAGTCACTCTGTATATTCCATAAACTGGATTTACGCCGTTGATTAGCAATCCTGAACTGCCAGCACTTCTCTGATATGCATTTACAGTAGTTAGTTTACCTAGAGTATCTGGAAATAAAGTTCCCTGATAAACTACTACATTAGTTGGGTCATACACTTTGTATGTTACTGGAGTAAGTGGAATTACTTTTGAAACAGTTCCTTGTAGTACGATAGGTTGTGAAACTGTATAATTAGAACTGTCTGTAGATATAACAATCGTTGTCGGTGCAATCTGTGGCGGAGGAACAAAAGCAGCGGAGCTTAATGAAAACGTAGATGATGTTTGAGCACTACCATATGATGCAGAAATGGTGTATGTTCCCTCAGCAAATCCTAGTACTTGATCAGTTTTTACATATGTTGAGAATTTCAGATTAGTTCCAGGATATAATGAGAATGTTTGCTTGAATCCATTTGGTCCTGACATAATCAAATTAACAGTGGTAGGGATTGAAGTTACTGCCGGATTTTTTACAATTTGTGAAACTTGACCGTTTATGTTCACTATGTCTCCAAAAATGTAATTTTGTTTGTCAGATGAAAGAGACATCGTAAGCTGACTGGCAGTAGAAGTTGTCGGAGGACTTCCATTTGAAAATCCAGGAGTTCCAATCTTGTAAACCCAATCAGTTTGTGAACCAGTGTTGAATCCATCATAGAGTCTTTGCCAAGTATTGCCATCTCCTTGAGTATCAGTAAGTGGTGGCGTTTGATCAATAATTGTGCCATCTGAAGATTTTAGTTGTATGACAGCACCTGCTTGTGGAAGCCAAAGAGGGACATAATGATATACAATGAATTGTTGTGGCTGTATTGTAGTTCCTCACGGCCGCGATCGCGCTCGAGGCGTCCTCCTCCGAGGACTCCACCAGGCCGTAGCCCGCCGGCGCCGCGGCGGACAGCGTGAAGCCCAAGAGCAG
>JANXYF010000202.1 GCA_025350175.1 Nitrosopumilales archaeon
ACGTCAATGTCTTCATCTTCAACTATTTGGGCAATTCTTTCCGGAGTTGCAAATAATCCTGAATAGATTACTTCCATTCCTGCATCTCTAAACGCTCTGCATAAGACAAGAGCTCCTCTATCATGACCGTCAAGACCTAACTTTGAGACTAGGATTCTGATCCTCTTTGTCTGGGCCTTTTGTGACATGTACTTTCAATTATGGTTTTGGCTTTTAAAAGGTTTATTTGAGAAGATTAAAAACTACTGATACTTTCGTGTTTAAAGTCTAAAATCTGAGTCACTCATTTGTTTATTATTGCCATGAAATGGGTCGTATCTTTACCCGCTGCAAAATCTAGTAACTCTTTGTAACTTCTTTTCTTAACGCTGTCTGACTTTTACCATATGTTTTACTCAAGATTTTTTTTAGAATTTCTGACTTGTGATAACTATCTGAAAAAACAAGACCTTCTTTTTGTAGTTTTTTAGACACCTTGTCATAGTATGATTTCCCAGTTTTGAGAAGCGCATTCTCAAGAATTAATCCAATTGCATGTTCGATTCGCTCACTATTTTCAAGTAATTTCTGACTCATACGATGTGTCATTATAAAGAGTATAAAAAAAGGTGTAAATGCAATACAAACAAATCATAATTTTAACGCCGTGTTTTGTTCATTTTAGGCTAGAACTCTCTTTAATATCATATCTGGCATAACAACAAGATTTATTGTGTATTCCTTATCTGACTTTTCTATGGATATTGTAGCAGAACTCAAAAAAGGTAACCGAAGGGCAATTGCACGTGCAATATCTATTGTAGAAAATAATGAAAAAGAAGCAAAGTTAATCATAAAAAAGATATTCAAAAGTTCAGGAAAATCTATGAAAATTGGAATTACAGGACCTGCTGGAGCAGGAAAAAGCACTCTGATTAACAGAACAAGTATTGAATTAAACAAACTTGGTTACAAGACTGCAGTTCTTGCAATCGATCCTACAAGTCACATCACGGGTGGTGCAATACTTGGTGACCGAGTAAGGATGACAGAATCAACTGATTCTGGAACATACATTAGAAGTATGGCTTCAAGAGGAGCAACTGGGGCAATCTCATTATCCCTTAGGAATAGTATTAGAATTTTAGAATATGCAGGATTTGATCCAATAATAATAGAAAGTGTTGGAGCAGGACAAACCGAAGTTGATATAGAAAAAGTTGTAGATATTACTGTTGTAGTCTTTAATCCCAATACTGGAGATAATATCCAGACCATAAAAGCTGGACTGACCGAAATTGGTGATGTGTATCTAATAAACAAGAGTGATCTGCCAGGTTCCAATCAACTATTTGACTCTGTACGAGACTTTATTGGAATGTCAGAAAAGAATCCAGTTGTAATGCTAACTTCTGCAAAATCTAACAAGGGTGTTACTGATTTTGCTAGGAAATTGGAAGAATTGATGAAGGCACGGAAAAAGACAAAAGTCAAGGAGGAAGAATCTAGACTTGATTCTGAACTAAGGGATATTGTTTTAAATAATGTCCAGTCTAAAGTTAGCACAATGCTTGATTCAAGTAAATCATATGCATCTTATCTTAAAAAAGTACAATCAAAGAAAATTGATCCGTTTGAAGCCGCAGATAAAATATCAAAGGGATTGATGTGATATGGTAAAAACAATAAAGACTGATTCTAATATTACTGTAAAACGATTCTATGATTCCAAGGTAAAACCAAAAAGTAAGACCGAAGAGCCAGGTAAACATCCGTACACCAGGGGAATTCATCCTGGAATGTACCGCGATAGATTATGGACAATGCGACAATACACTGGTTTTGGAACTGCCGAGCAGACAAATCAGAGATTCAAATATCTTCTTGAAAGGGGTCAAACAGGCCTTTCCATGGCATTTGACTTGCCAACTCAGATAGGGTATGATGCAGATGATTCTCATGCAGAAGGTGAGGTAGGTAAGGTGGGTGTATCAATTACATCGCTTAAAGACATGATGAAATGCTTTAACGGAATTCCACTTGACAAGGTTAGCACCTCGATGACAATAAATTCTACAGCTTCGACGTTGCTTGCATTATACATTGCAGCAGGTGAATCACAAGGTGTTGACAGTAAACAACTCCGAGGTACAACTCAAAATGATATACT
>JANXYF010000017.1 GCA_025350175.1 Nitrosopumilales archaeon
CCGTTTCTTTACAACTTGCCTGAGGTCAATATTTCAACCTCTAACTATCCAGTGTATGCTTTAAGGTTCTATTCAAACTGTGGGACATAGTTTGACCTGTTTTTTGTCGGGACATGATTTGTTTAGGTTCTGTTACTTTGTCGGTAAGTTATTCGTGTTACCTTTTGGTTGATCGATTTAGATTTTATCGATTTATTACTTCCAGGAATATTCCCACCCGTTCTTTATCTGAAAACTCTTCCAATTCTTTTCTGATTTCTTTTACTATAACCTTATGGGCATCACCAAATACTTCCTTGAGTATTTCACTAAGATATTCGGGATATTCGTAACAGTCGGGCAGATAGCAATGATATTTTTTGTTTAACCGAGATAATACCTCTTCATAAACTGGTTTTCCAATATGTAGCAGGTTCTTTTCTATTATCATACTGACTAGTGCTTTATTCACCAAATCCAAATCCATGTGTATTGTTTTCATACATATTATTAGTAAGTTGTACTTAGCTAATGTTACATACACTTAGCTTGTTTCCCAAGTTGATAAAACTAGGCACTTAATGAATCAAGAAAATATTCAGTTGAAATATGATTTATCTCTTCACCCAAGTTTTGGTGAATTGATTGTATAATTTCTCCCGAACGGTCTCCAAAGACTTCACCAAGAACCTTCCTTAGATATTGTGGATGATCAAAACAATCGGAAATATTGCATTCATATTTTTGCTGTAACTTGGAACAAACTTCCTCATGGGCAGGCCATCCAACCTCTTGCAGGCTTTTGTTGATTGCAAGTGCTGCTATTGTTTTTCGAACAGTTCGCGTTTCTTCGAACATCATTTCCATATATGGAAATGATGATTATCAATACGGGTGTGTAATGAATGAAAATGACAGTAGGGTTATTCGTACATCGTACATAAATAAAAGGCACATTCTTGGAACCATTATTCTGATGGCAGATTTTCACAAAATAAGATTAGGTTATTAAAATATAGTATTGCTTTGGCATAATAATTGATTTAAAACTGGTCTACTTTCTTCTTTTTCTTTGAGTCGGCTTGTTTTGGCCTGGGACTCTTTTTAGGATAAATCTTTTTCTAAAATTGTTTTTGTTTCGTGTAATTGATATAGTTCCATGTCTTTCTCGTGATGGAACCTTTGGAGTTTGTCCTCTTACTTTTCCTGCTTTAGTAAGCGATCCGTGAGTTGGCACGAATGGAGTTTATTTTTAATTCAATTTATGTATTTGGTTATAGTTTACCAGTACTTTGTCTTGATAGTCTCAATTACTCTCTCATGTTCTGGGCCCTTTCTTCTTGCATATTTCTCCATTGCAGCAAGTGGAACACCACCCAAGGTTCTTGCAAGTCCTGTGAATGCCTTTCTCTTGAAAGTATTGTTGCTGCCTGTCTTGTCCATGAATTTCTGAATTCCATACTTGAAGTTGTGCTGCCATGTCTTGTACATTACACCAAGTTGTGGGGCAGTTAATTCATTTCCAATATCAAAGAACTCTGATTTTTCCAATAGTCCTATTGGGACAAATGTGAGTGGGGTTACTGTAAACTGGGATTCTGGTTGTTCTAGCTCTAGCTCGTTTATGAGGCGTATTGTATCCCATCCGTCTTCTTCAGTTTCAGCATTGTCAAGACCCATGATTAGAGTAAATGCAGGAATCCAGTGATTCTCGTTTAGTGTCTTTACTCCTTCTTTTACAACCCAGTGCCATTCCTCTGGTTTGTATGGAGCAAGTTTTCTGTCTGCATATTTTCCAATCAATCTAAGACTTCCTGTCTCAAATCCACATTGTACTCCAGTCTTGTTGTTTGGACCTGAACGGATAATCTTTGAAATGTTTGGAAGTAATTTTTCATCGGCAATTGCTCCTGCCAAAGTACCGTGAGTTGGATTAGTATGGTGTATTCCACATGACATTACTGCCTTGAAGAGTTCTTCTAATGCTTCTCTGTTTGGAGCCATGTTCTTTGTCTTTCTGGGATCAAGGCCGTAGACGAAGATATCATCACTATGAAGCCATGCATTTCGTTGTCCTCCTTTCTTTATGTTGACTTCAATCTCTTGTTTTACTTTTTCAGGTGAATAGTATCTCAGCGGTCTTAGTGTAACATCACAAAACTTGCAACCTCTTCCACAACCTCGCATAACTTCTACCATTCCATGCATGCTTGGCTCTACTATGTTTGGTATTTCATCAACTCCTGGCTCATCCCAGTAATGGATGAATCTACCATGGAATTTCTCTTGGTCTTTTCCAAATTCTTTAATCTCAACTTTGAAATCGCTTTTAACAAATGGATTCATGTTTTCAAAGTCTCCTGCTATGAGTTTGCTAAAGAATTCTCCAGCATGTCCGTCTATCTCAGGAGCTATACCACCAAGTTCTCCTTCTAGTACAGCATAGAGTCCATATTCTTGAATTTTCTTTGGGTCATAGTTATACTGCCAAGTTCCCGAAGCTCCAGCTATGACTTTGGCATTACTTCCGTTTTTCTTCTTTGCAGCATTAATCTTCATGTGTAAGTCACGGTTGTAAAATTCGTCATATGATGTCTGTTTTCTACCATAAGTAAATGTCATAGTTACAGGACCCATTCCAAGAGGGTCCATTTCATAAGTACCAACTACTTGAGTTTCAGGACCGATGAACTTGTCTACATGATCAGGATGTGCCACTACAACTTCCTCTCTTTTGTATCCGTCTCTGAGAAGAGCCGCTTCGACTTTTCTTAATCCATACGGAGCATAATTTGCAACGCCATTTGTATGGCTTATAGGATTACAGATAAAGTCAAAGAGAATTTTTGGAGTAACTTGATCTTTTAGAATGTAATACCAGAAGCTGTTTTTTGGCCTGTGTGGGTCTACTGCGGGGGCACAACCAAAAAAGGTTGCCAAAGATATCCCACGATAGGGAGACATGAGTGTACGATCTGCAGTTAATACAATTTTAGGATGAACCAATTTTCAATTTGAATGACTTTTGATAGCATTTTAAGTTTTCCGGCATTTTCACCGTCTAATAATTCTCAATCATGCCCGATTTGTTTCTATGAGTGTAACCAAACTCTTTGTTTGTAAGAAGATATGAACCATCAAAGACAGTTCCATCTTTGCATGCCATAACATCACCAAAGCAGCAGCTACCACATATTCCAATTCCACATTTCATCATTCTTTCAATACTTGCCTCAACATAGATCTTGTTTTGGGATGCAATATGTACAACTTTGTACATCATTTTTTCAGGACCACAAGTGTAAACCGCATCAAACCTATTAGACTTGAATAATTTTTCCGTAACATCAGTAACAAGACCTTTTTCACCATAACTTCCATCTTCTGTTACAACAATAACTTGATGTGTGGTTCCCTCAAGTAATTTTTTTGTAAGACCTTCAAAAAAGACTTCGCCTTTAGTCTTTGCGCCCATGACTATGGTTACATCATCGGTTTTTTTAAGAAATGTTACAAGACGTATTAGAGGAACTAGTCCTGTTCCTCCTCCCACTAGAAGTAGCTTGCCTTGTTTTATTGTAAATGAATTGCCATAAGGACCTCTTATTCCTATTTGATCACCTACCTTTTTGGAAAATAATTCAGTTGTAGCAAGTCCATGTTTTCTTACTGTAAAAGCAGCTTTTCCATTTTCTTGGGTTATCATAACGCTCATTGGAATCTCATTTACGCCAGGTATCCACACCATTGCAAATTGTCCTGGAAGCACTTTAGACAATATTTCATCAGTAAAGAATAGGGTGCGAACAGTGGGAGTTTCATCCACAAATTTTTCTATTGTTACTATCTTTGGAGTATCAAAACTTTTTTGCAATACCAACCATCTCTTTTATTTTTGTAAAGTTTTTTCTTTCCATGTACTGTGATATTCCATTGTTTATCTCAGAGAAAACGCCTGTCCATTTTTCTCCAACAGCACTACCAATCTGTACAGCACTTGCCCCCGCAAGTAAAAATTCTACAGCATCTTCCCATCTTGAAATTCCACCACATCCAATAATAGGAATATCAAACTTTGATGAAATCTCATATACACATCTGACCGCAACAGGTTTGATTGGAGACCCAGATAATCCACCAATCTTGTGACTCAAGATAGGCCTGCCAGTTTCTACATCTATTGCCATAGCTCTTAGTGTATTTATTGCAGTTATTCCATCAATGCCGCTCTCACATACAACACTAACAGTTTCTAGATAGTCGGAAGAGCCAAGACCCACTTTAGCAAGTACTGGTACTTTGGATTCTTTTTTTACAGATTTTATTATAGTTCTAACAAGTTCTGGGTCATCACCCACTTCTAGTCCTACTTTTTCAACATGGGGACATGACAGATTAAGCTCGTATCCTAGGATCTTTACATTTTCAAATTGTTTTATCATAAATGTAAAGTCTTCAGCAATAGAGCCTACCAGACTAACAATTATTGGAATAGTTTGATTTGATGATAGCATCTTTGCAAAGTATGGAGCTCCTGGATTTGATAGTCCAACTGCATTTAGATACCCATTTCCCAGTCCAATGATAGTCGGGTTTGGATATCCATCCCACGGTTCTTTGCTAAGTGATTTTGTGACGAGTGCACCAGCTCCTTCTTTATATAGACGACCAAAAACGTCAAGCGATATACCAAGAATGCCAGATGCAAGCATCGTAGGTCTCTCAAGTACAATGGGACCTACACTGGTTGAAATGTCAGGACTCACTTCTAATAATTAAAAATGGTTGTCTTATAACGTTTGATGTAGTTTAGAATCCCTACTGTTACATTTTTTAGTAAGACATGAAAATGCTCTCTATGTATTCTGTAATTTTAACAGAGTTGGGCGTTGCAGTTTTTGACGATAATAAATGTGTAAAATCATTTCCATTTTCAAATCCTGCAGTCCAGTACGTAGATTTGAAAAAAGAGCAGATCAATCTCAATGAATTAGAACAGTTTCTTGCCAATTTGGGAAGTATCGTTACAGTAAATGATTCTTCGCTGTTAAAATTATTGAGGAAAAAATCTATAGAGTCTGATCTTATGGATGAGAAGAAGATAGAGACCATACAGTCTTCAAAATTGCATGTCCTTGTAGATTCAGGCTTTGCCACAGATGAAGGAGATGCTAGAGGAAAATTACGAGAATTTGCACTCAATTTATCATCATCTAGAGTAACAGAGATTTCTGAAAGTCCTGATTTGCACATAATTCAAGCAATTAGTACCTTAGATGAGACAGACAAGATAATCAATTTACTAAGTTCCAGAGTAAGAGAGTGGTATGGATTACATTTTCCAGAACTTGACAATCTAATTGATACAATAAGCGGGTATTCAAAAATTGTCACGGCAGGAAGAAGAGACGATCTTACTCAGAATACATATCTTGAGGCTGGTTTTCCTGAAGAGAAAGCAGAGATGTTATCACTATTACAAAAAAAGAGTAGAGGTGGTCAGATCTCAGATGAGAATCTTGCAATAGTTCAAAGTATTTCAAAACAGATTCTAGATCTTTTTGAGTTAAGACAATCACTTGAAAAACACATCGAGTCACAAATGGAGCTAGTGGCACCAAACATTTCTGTCATACTAGGGTCTGCTGTTGGAGCAAGAATACTTGCAAAGGCTGGAAGTCTAAAGAGACTTGCAATGATGCCAGCTAGTACAATTCAAATTCTTGGTGCAGAGAAGGCATTATTTAGATCACTCAAAACTGGTGCCCAGCCACCAAAACATGGTTTGTTGTTCCAGCATCAATTAGTTCATGCTGCTCCAAGATGGCAAAGAGGTAAGATTGCAAGGGCAATAGCTGCAAAAGCTGCAATTGCTGCAAGAGTAGATGTCTATGGAGCAGGTAGAAATGATACATTACTTGAAAAACTCAACATACGAGTCACAGAGATAGGAGTAAAATACAAAGACCAGCCAGAAAGACCAGCTTTCCAGCCACGTAGACAAGAAGACCAACGAGATAGAAGATTTGGCGGAGGTGGTGGTAGAGGCGGTAGAGATGGAGATAGAAGATACGGCGGAGGTGGTGGTAGAGGAGGAGATGGAGACAAGCGAAACGACTGGCAAAAGAGCAAGAGAAAAAAGTTTGGAAAACGAAGAAGATAATATTTTTTGGGTAAAAAGTGAAGGGGAAAAAAGACTTGCAACCATAAATCTCGTACCCGGAAATCAAGTTTATAGAGAAAAATTAGTAAAAATAGATGATGAAGAATTTAGGATATGGGATCCTTATCGTAGCAAACTTGGTGCTGCCATAATGAATGGTCTTCAGTTTTTACCTATTGTTAGAAAAGCTAAAGTTCTCTATCTCGGTGTATCTACAGGAACTACTGCAAGTCATGTCTCTGACATTGTTGGCCCAAGCGGGATTGTTTTCTCAGTGGAACATTCAAGTAGAGTTGCCAGAGACTTTTTGGAAAGAGTAGCTTCGTTTAGATCAAATGTAGTTCCAATTTTACAAGATGCGCGTAGTCCCAAGGAATATTTTTCAGTGTATGGTCCAGTTGATGTTGTTTATGTCGATATTGCTCAACCAGATCAGACAGAAATTGCAATCTTAAATTGTAAGACATATCTAAAAAAAGGTGGATACATGATGCTTGTAGTAAAAACAAGAAGTATCGATGTTACAAGAGAACCTGCCCAAGTAATACGCTCAGAGATAAAAAAATTATCGGCAAACTTTGAGATTATTCAGGAGATCAATCTAGAACCATATGAGGGAGATCACGGTATGATTGTAGCAAAATACCTAGGATGATTTACCTAATAATATTTTGATTGGTTTCCAACTCTTTCTGACAAAGACTGGAACATCTCCATTTTGAGATAGCCATTGTTTGATAAATCCCATAGTTTTAGAGTCGGATGGATACCCACTTCCTAGATCATGATTCTTTCGTAGTTTTTCAATTTCCCTATCCCGATTTACTTTGGCAATAATTGAGGCTGCCGAGACTACAGGATATTTTCTATCAGCATGATGGCTTGAGATAATTTTTCCAGTCTTGGCAATATTTGAGATATACAATCCAAATCGTTTTGGATTTACGTCACACGAGTCAACGTATGAAGAATTTGCCCCAAGTTTTTTTATTACTTTGGCCATATAGTTTGCTTCAAGTTGGTTTAGCAGATTTTTGTTAACATTCCTATCTATTGTTCTTGGTGGAATTTTTGCAACATAGTACGAGTCCACAAGTGATAATATTTTATCATACAAGTTTTCTCGAGATTTTGGGCTGAGTTGTTTTGAATCCTTGACTCCAATTGCAATAAGATGTTTTATCTTACTTTTCTCAATAGAAATTCCAGCTATAACAAGAGGACCCAAGACTGAACCTCGACCTGCGTCGTCTACTCCGCAGACTAGCATTTTAGTTATTCTTGCGTTAGATGTATTAAATCATTAAGAGAGTCGTGTTTCCATTGACTTCTCACTTTTGCACTATGACTTTTCCGTTTGGAAGTGTACCGACGAACTTGTATCCACTGTTGATCAGTTGCTCTGCTTCGTCACTTGTTACAACTCTCTGACTAGGCGTTTGCAGTTTTTAGGAACTCTTGCAGTCTAGCCAGATCATCATCACTTAGTGTCTTGACTTTTGCCTCTACCTGTTCTCTGATCTTGGATTCTTCATCACTGCCAAACACGGAAAGTTTTGGAA
>JANXYF010000024.1 GCA_025350175.1 Nitrosopumilales archaeon
TTGAATCTGGTAGTTTTAAGTTCTTGCTCAAATTTACTATAATTATGCCTTTGAGGAGGTTCTCCTTTTTCTGTAAATTAGTACCAAAACCCCAATTGCAATTATGACAATTCCAATTGTACTAACATTGGTGTAATCTGTAACCCAATTGGCTACGATGATCTTTGGAGAATCTACTAGTACTCCTACTGATTCTTGATTTTCACTTCCTATTACTTGACCTTGCCATCCAGTAAAGACATGTTTCACAAGAATGTCATCTATGGGTACTACTGATACATATGAAATAGTTCCAGAATCATACCACCCTGTTCCAAGAGCTTGTCCAAAATTAGAAATTACTTTGATGTAATACTGCGTAGTATATTCTAGATCAATTTTATGCGTACTTGACATGTGAATAGTATGAGACTTGAAAGTTCCTGATTCTTGTCTTGGAATGATATTGATATCTGGACTGTCTAATGACCATCCGTTAAGCTGCCGTCGTGTATCTTCTTGATTTGATTGTAGTACATATGGCGCAATAATTTGTATATCTGAATCTGCATCAAACCAATTATCATTTGTCTGAGAGGGAGGGAAGAAATTTATCTTGTTTGTCCCAGGTGTAATAATTTTGAATTGAGGTTTTGCCAAAAAAACTATCGAGTGATTAGAATCTGTTGGAGTATCTAATGTGAAATTACCATACGATGATCTTTGAATGGCAACAATTGGATTATTATCGATAGAATATCCTTGTAGGTTGAATCTAGTGAAATTATTGTTTGTCCAAGAATATTCTTGTGAAATTGTATATTTTTGGTAACTATTTACAAGAATCGTATGAGTGTTTGACGTATCATTGGCATAGCTAACGGTGATCCTAATCTTTGATTGTTCACCTTGATAATCTATCATTTCAAAACTTTCATGAAATGCTATGAAAGATAACATTCCAATGCCAAACAGCGTCCATGAGAGAATCATTTTATGTCTTAACAAAAGCGACTTACCTGATATTTTGCCAAGATACCTCTATTTCCAATTTTCTAGTCTGTAGAATGCTAATTACTAGCAAAAGTCAAATACGACATTAAAAAAAGTAACACATGCACTGGACTTCATATGCAATTATGATTGGTGTGCTCTTTTCAATGGGAGCGGCACCAGTGTTTGCACAAGAGTCACAGCAATTTGCTGTTAAAGATGCACAAAGTGGTCAGTCATACACTGTAAATTATGGCATAACTGGCGCAACAGTGGATGATGTATCCATTAGCCCACAGGATACTTCTCTTATAGTATCACTCAAGTCAGTTAACGATGGAAACTTGACCATGACTATGCCGAGATCTCTTATTGATGCAAAAACAAGCACAGGTGATGATCAATTCTTTGTTCTAGTTGATGGGGCAGACACTGATTTTACTGAAAGCAAAACTGATACTAGTAGAACCATTACTGTATCATTTCCTCAAGATACTAATCAAATAGAGGTTATTGGAACACAAGTAGTTCCAGAATTTGGTGGATTGTCGTTTGTAGTTCTTATGATTGCAATAATCTCAATAGTGGCAATCTCTGCAAAAACCAGATTAAAATTTAGTTGATAAAACCATCTTCTTTTCAATATCGCGCTTGTTTTGATATCTGATTTTACTAGCTAAAGCCTGCGCCAAACTGATCACCGTTTTGCAGGGGATCCATGGAATCTGAGCCTTTTAACTTTAGATATAAAAATGCCTCATTTACCAGTTGGATTGCTTGTTCTTCGTTTAAATTAAATTTCTTTTTTGCAAAATCTTGATATTTTTCTAACTTTGTATCATCTTGTTCATCTAAGGATATTTTATCTGCAAGTATGATGGATGATACCTCTTCAATTTCAGAGTCATATTGAGAATCAGTCATTACTCTTTAAAATCGTCTCTCACTTTTAAGTGATTGTTGTATTTTTAAAATCAAGATTTTTCTGAAGAGTCATCTTCTTCAAATTCATCATCTAGAAACTCATCTAATTCATTTTCACCATTTTCTGAAGATTCATCAAGAAATTCTCCGCCATCTTTAGGTTTCTTTTTATCGCTCATTTTTAAGTTCATTATTTGCTAAAACTCTTTACATATAACTTTTGAAGATATGCTGTTACAACTCAACTTACCTGTAACTAATACTTGAAATGAGATTTTTTATTTCCTAGTTATGAGATATCAGTTCTTTCCGAATTCTGCCAGGGACTTCAATGCGTCTCTTTCTCCGGTTTGTATGAGATTCTTTACTGTATCTGCTGAAAAATCGGCATCTTCGAATAGGTAGTGAGACTCTTCTTTTCTTTCAACTCTTACTATCTCTTTGATTATAGTACCGCGCTCACAGGCAAGTTTGTGATACTCTGATTCTAATTCGCCAAACTTTTTCTTATTTTTTTCATCAAGTGGTATAGATTCTAAAATATCATGCATCTTTTTTATCACCGATAAATATCTTGAGATAATTTTAGACGTTCGAACTGATTGGTCTGTCTTGTCTGTATGCATGATGTCTCTTGCTCTATGCCATGATTCTAACATGTTACGAGGAAGCTCCTCTTGATTACGGGGAAAAAGATTCACAATGATGACTTTTTTATCACAAATTGGAGATGCGTCTATTACTTCTCTTAGTGGGGTATTGCTCAAAAGTGTCCCGTCCCATAGGTATCTGTTACCTACTTTTGTCCATGAAATGCCGTAGAATGGATATCCTGCACTTGCAAGAACATGTTCTGATGTAAAGTTATCATACTTACTATCAAATGTGGATGGTTTTCCATTTTGAACATCAGTAGATGTAACAATTAGTCTAGGTCTTGATTTTTCTTTAAGCTTGGAATAATCTACAAATCTTTCCAATGTCTTCTTCAAAGGTGTAATGTCATACAGATATGGAAAATTGTATGTAAAATCAAGAGATGGTCTTAACCATAGGGGAAGAAATGCATTAGAATTTCCCCACATTGCAGAGTATATTGATGATGAAATTTCTCTCATCTTGTCTGAAAGAAAATGTGGTGTTACTGTTTCTGCTAAGGTTAGCCAAAACTCTTCAAGATCTTTAGCTGGATCATCGCTTTTACTTGCAGCAATTATGGCAGAATTTATTCCCCCGATTGAAGTTCCTGCAACCACATCTAATTTTATTTTGAGTTTGTGGATTGCCTTGTATACTCCACACTCGTAGGCTCCAAGAGAGCCACCTCCTTGTAAAACTAGAACGTTTTCCTCGCAGTTTTTTACATTTTTAACTGTGGACAATTTGAATCTGTCAATTCTATTTTATCATCTAATTATGATGTTTTCTATTATGTTGTCATTGTACACTTGTATAAAATAAGTGAATAATTTTCACTTTCTTGTAATTATGTGGTAATGAGCATCTTTGCTAGTTCGGGCATATTCAAATTTTGAGCCTCAGTTGTCTCAAATTCCATGTTTGTTTTACCTAATAATGCACGCCCTCCGACAAATACTGGAATTTTAAACCTCTCTTTTATTTTTCCTACCAATCTTTTTCCTGAGAGTATATTATCATCTAATGTTATTGACACAAGTACTGCATCAGGGGAATTTCTTTTTATGAAACTGATTATTTCTTCTGTGGGAATTGATGGTGAAATATTAAAAACATTGAATCCTCTTGTACAAAGATACGACTCGAGCATGTTACAACCTAAAGTGTGAGATTCTCCGGGAGGCGTACATATGAGAATTTTTTGCTTGGTGGAAGATTTGGCAAGTTTTTCATTTAGTATTTTTACAAAACTGTGAGCGACATTACTTGCAACATGTTCTGTAGCTACTGCAAGTTGTTTCTTCTCCCACAGGTCTCCTATCTGATACATGACATGTTTTAAAATATTTTCATAAAAGTCTACAATCCCAATTGAATTTGCATATGTGTCATAAGTCTTCAATAATGCATCTAAATCTCCGTTTGTAAGATTATCAAAAGTCTCTTTACGTAACTTCTTGAGAAGTTTCTCCTTTTCCTTTATGTTTGTAGGAGTGTGTGATGTCAAAAAGGCAGTTATCTTTTGGTCTTTTCTATATGGTTCTGGCAGATCCTCTAATGTTATCCCGTCAAGTTTTCCAAGATACTTTAAAGTAACTTGCCTCGAAGTCTTTCTCTTAGGATCCCACGTGCTTTCCACAAGGTAGCCATATTGAGTTCCCTTGACTGTTTTTGATCTTATGTAGACCATTATACATGATCATAACTAGTGACTAATTAATATGGTGCTAATAAAACAACCTAGTGCTAAACTATTAACCTGAATTTATTTCAAAAAAGATCATTGATATTCAAAAATCTGTCTAGATATAATTTCAAGTTTGATATTCTAAATTATGCCAAGTTTCCAGAATTTAGAATTAAAACTATGTCCCACGGGCTAATGACTTTGTCCTTTATTCTCAGAAGTGGAGATTTCATAGTCTTCATAATTTTACATGCCTCAGCGATTGTAATGTCGTCAGATACATTAATTGCCTCTTCTAGACTAAAAATGTCTGATTTCATTCCTAAGAAGTCTAATCCATCTCTGAGGCAGTTGAACTCTCTGATTAATTTCTGTATAATTATTCTATCATTGATAAACAAAGAAGTACCTTCTAAGACAAGCTTTCGAGTATTGTTGTCAAACATTCGTTGGATGATCTGTCTTACTGTATCATTTTTATGAAATGTGATTGTATTTTTTGGAGAAATTACAGAGATTGGGGTATTGATTTTAAACAACAAACCAACTTCAAGAATTTTTCTTACTGAGATTATCGAATATCCTTTATACTGATTTGGTATTATTGCAAATCCTCTTCTGGTTTCTAACCATTTATCTACCAATTCTGAAAATTTAGTCTTTAAATTCATGATTACGAGATTCTTGCTCATGACATCTCCAACCTTTGTCTTGTCCAGAAATCCAACTGTTTGATTTTTTAGAATTTCTTCTAAAACTTCAATTCCACCTATTATGCCAACTGGCTGGTCATTACTTGTAGCAACTAGGGTATCAGTTAATGTTTCAAGGTGGTGAGGAAGAAGAATTGCAGCTTCTGCCAATGTGTCCTCAACTCTGATATTTACTGCGGGCGTAGAAAATATTGATTCTGGTAAAACTTCCTCTAATGATTTATCTTTCAAAAATAAATTCATAACGATTGATTTCCACTCTCCTGTAAAATACTATTCATATCTATATTTCTGAGATTATCCTTATTTACATTGATTGTGATTCTCATGATTGATTTTGTTATATGGGACAATTTGTTATGAAAGAAACTTGATCACCAACTCTGAGAGTTTCTCTGGGGCTTCAACATATGGGGAATGACCGCATCCTTCCATTGCGATAAATTTACAGTTATTAATAGACATGACAAATTGTTGTGAATATTCAAAGGGTATGAGATTATCTTCTTTTCCCCAGATTAACATGGTAGGAACTGTGATCTTTTCTAGTTTATCATAAATATCTGGCGCATTTTTTAGTCCCAGAAGTGTTGATAGAAATGCCATCTTTGCGTTTGGTCTAGACATGTTGGTGATAAACCTCTCAATTGATATCTCTGATACCTCCTTGCCAGGACCTATCATCATCTGATATGCATTCTTTACAGCTTCTTTAGATGGATATAGTGCAGCCATGATATATGCATCAAGTGTGGGGGTAGATTTTCTCATTATTCCTGCAGGGGAAATCAAAATAATCTTCTTTATAGTTGGGAGTTGAGTTGCCGCACATTCAATTACTACTTGACCTCCAAGCGAAGTTCCCATCATGACTGTATTTTTAATTCCTATCGCCTCCATAAAATCAAAAACAAATTTTACAAAATATTCTGGTGTATAATCTGCAGTAGGCTTGTCGCTTTGACCATATCCTATCATGTCTGGAACATATAGATGAAATTTTTTAGCCAAAAATGGCATGACATTGCTCCATCTTTCTGCATACCCTCCTAGCCCATGTAGTAGCAGAATATTCTTATCGGATTTACCATCTTCCAAATATCTTATTTTATTTCTATTTATTGTGACAAACTTTTCATCCATTTCATATTTTTGGGTTTAATAACCAAAATAAGGTTTTGTTGGTACTAGTTATGACTATTTGATAAGAACAATTCACAAAAAAGATCTAGCGATCAGTTTTTCTTAGGTATAAGGGCCGAAGTGCATTCTAACATCTTGGCATATTCTGACAACATTAGTTTTACATAATTATCATATGTCTTCATGCCTGATATGGTATTTGTAACAAATGTTTTCTGAAAATTGTTTGCCATGTCTATATCTAAAATAGTATACTTTGTCAAGACTTTGAGATATTTGTCAAAACCCTCTATGGCCTTGTGATCCACTCCCAACTTATCGAGCAACTCCTTTTCTGCAATATAGCACGTTCCAAAAAAGTCTCTGGCAATATGCAAATATGCCTCCTGTATGTTGGCAAAACTTTCAATGTATGTAGGAAGCATACTCTCAACTTTCATTATTACTTGATTTGTGTTATCTCTCATTACGTCACATACTGATAGTACCGGTGTAACTTCTGCCTTGTTTTCTTGAGGTGCTGTTTTACTCATTGTCATATAGTTACTTGTCAGAGCTTATTTTTAACAATTAGCTATTTCTTTTTTGACTGGCAAATGAAGTAATCTCTATATGTAGTGAAAACCATTACATTCTACCTATCATGTCCATTCCACCAGATCTAAAAAAATCACTTGCTGATTACAAGCATACATCCCTATTCTGGACAGATTTGTTATATCTGATGTCAAACAAGCAGCAGACTATTACGGCCACTGGTCCATTTCGAAAATTTGCTATCACTGCCAAAAAACTGAGTACTGAAACAATTGAAATGAATGAAGATATGACTGAATTTAATTCAAGACTTACTGCTTACTATAAACAGCTTGCTGATACTTGGGCTGAGGCTCAAAAAGAATACACTAGAAAGGTACCCGAACTTCCAAATGATATTGAGAATATGGAGGCATCAAAGCGTATATGGATTGACATGTTTGAAAATTATTTTACAAAACTCTTTGATTCGTCTGAATTTGCTGAAAATTTCGGTAAACTTGTAACAAGTGAGCTTGAGATTGCAAAACACTGGAATAATATGACTTCGGCGTTACTTGAAAGTGCAAACATGCCTACCAAAAAGGACATGGATGAAGTGTATCAAGAATTACACTCTTTGCGAAAAAGAATTGCCAAACTTGAAAAAATAGACAACAAGGAAGTAACATAAAGATTGGCTAACGAGATTAGAATAGATCCTAAACTATTGGCAGAATTTATCACGCTAAACAAGAATATTATGGATGCGCCAAATCTTGCCCAGTCTCTTGAAGAAATAAATCTTGAAGTAACTCCGTATGAGGTGGTACATTCTGAAGATAAAGTTCGCTTACTCCACTTTAGTCCATTGTCTGAAAAACAAATGAAGACTCCACTTGTTATAGCTTATGCGCTAGTTAATAGGTTTCATATCTTTGACATTCATCCAAAAAAGAGCTGGATAAGAAATCTGCTAACTCAGGGAGTAGATGTTTATCTTATTGACTGGGGCACACCAACTCAAATTAATCAACATGAAGGATTTGATGACTATGTCAATGGGTATATGGATAACTGCATTGATTTTGTTAGAAAAGAATCTTCATCTGATAAAATCTCGCTCCAGGGCTATTGTACTGGAGGAACTCTTTCTACTGTATATACATCACTTCATCCTAAAAAAATTAAAAATCTAATTCTCACATCTCCGATAATTGATGGAAGGCGCGACAGTACTGTAGTATCAAATCTTGCAAAACACATGGATGTTGACAAGTTGGTAGATACTGTAGGTAACATGCCTCCTGAGCTTATGTACTATGTATTCTCTATTCTCAAACCTTTTGAGCAGGGTTTGGAAAAATATTTGAATTTCTTTAAAAATATTCATAATAAAGAATATGTCGAGAATTTCATTAGGGTGGAGAAATGGGTTAATGACACGCCCCCCATACCTGGAGAACTCTACAAGCAGTGGATAAAGGACGTCTATCAAGATAATCTTCTTATCAATAACAACATGTACGTAGGAGGAAAACAAGTTTCTCTGAAGAATATTTCGGTGCCTCTTCTTACTCAAGTTGCTGTCGGAGATCACCTTGTATCTCCTGAATGTAGTATGCCTATTCATTATGCGGTATCCAGTGAAGACAAAACTCTGAAAATCTACCCTACTGGGCATGTCGGCATGATAGCCAGTTCATTTTCTCAGAAAAAAGTCCTTCCTGAATTTGTTCAATGGTTGTATGAAAGATCTGAAAAAAAATAAAAAATTAAAGATTTAATCTAGTTCTTGCTAGGAGTCCATGCTGAGAACCATGATTGTAGTATATTTGCATCCATAGTTGTGAATGCTTTCAAGTTATCATTGAATGTCTTGATGTTTTGTCTTGCTGCTTCCATTGCTGTTATGACTGCCTTGTTTTGTACTGATGTAGTCTTTACAATTTCCTCTGTTGCATCATTGATTGCTTTAAGGAAACTTGGTGGAAGGTTTGCATTAAGACCGCTCTTTGTTGCTGCCTCGTGCTGGAATTCAATTGCTGATTCTACTGCATTTTTGTATGATGTAGCGAATTCCTGTTGAAGGTTAGACACTGCTTGAATGTATTGTGCAACACTTTTTTCTGCTTCTTCAAAGTAACGATTCACATTCTGCTTGTATACTCCATATGCTTCTTTTGTTGTATCTGCTTTGCTCATTTTTTCACCTCCGGTTGTGATTTATTTTTGTAGATTGGAACTACTATTACCTGGACCAGATCATTTTCTCTGATTCCAATTGCTTCTCTTTCTGCTTCTGGTATGGAAATGCGTCCGTTACTTCCAACTGTTGTCTTAAAGGCACCCCATGATGAAAATTGAGGTAATCCCTGTGCAAGATTAAACCAATTGAACATTGATTTTGATCCTGACTCGGCAGCAGTCTGCACAAAATCTGCTTGTGCTTTGGTTGTATTGTCGGCCATTTCTTTTAGCACTTCAAGTGGATTGGATTGATTATTACGGTTCATCATGTCACCAAAGGTTTTCATGAAGTCCATCTGCGCTTTACCGCTTTGTTGAATCCAGTCTCTGAACATTGCTGTTGGGTCTGGTTGGATATAGTTACCATTCATTGGTTATAGAAACCAACCAAAGGTATATAACCTTTTGTTATTAATCTCGTTTTAGATGACAATTACAACAATAAATCCAGCCACTGAAGAGATTATTGCAGAGTATCAGGTCATAACAGAATCTGAACTTAAAAACAAAGTTGCCACGTCGCGCGAGGCCTTTACCAAGTGGAAGGTTGATCCAAAGAAAAGATCAATGTTTTTACATATTCTTTCAGCAGAACTTCGAAAAAATAAAGATGTACTTGCAAAAACAGCTACGCAAGAAATGGGCAAGCCGCTAAAAGAATCACTTGCCGAAGTGGAAAAATGTGCATGGGCAATGGAATTTTATGGTGATAATGGTGAAACGTTTCTAAATACTGAAGTTGTCAATACTGATGCAAGAAAAAGTTTTATCGCTTTTGAACCAATTGGAATAATTGCAAGTATCATGCCGTGGAACTTTCCATACTGGCAAGCATTACGATTTGCAGCCCCATCACTTATGGCTGGAAATACTATTGTTCTAAAACCCGCAAGTGTTACAATGCAATGCGGTATTGAAATGGAAAACATGTTTAGAAATGCCGGATTTCCAGAAGGAATTTTCCAAACTTTGGTAAGTGATTCCAAGATGGCAGAAAAATTAATTGATTCTGATATTAATGCAGTGACATTTACTGGAAGCAATATTGTTGGCGCAAAAGTTGCACAACGTGCTTCTGGACAAATCAAAAAATGTGTTTTGGAATTGGGTGGCAGTGATCCATTTATTGTATGCTCTGACGCTGATGTAGAAAAAGCCTCTACCGGTGCAGTCAAAGGAAGATTCATCAATTGTGGACAAAGCTGTATTGCATCCAAGAGATTTTTTGTAGTAAAAAATCACGCAAAAGAATTTATCGAAAAATTTGTCCAAAAAACAGAAAAACTTGTTGTGGGAGATCCAATGTCTGATACAACTGACATGGGACCACTTGTTAATGCTGATGGTTTACACAGAATAGAAGAAATTGTCAAGGATGCCGTAGACAAGGGAGCTCAAATTCTCACTGGAGGAAAGAGACTCAAAAGTAAGGGGTATTTTTATGCGCCAACTGTTCTTGACAAGATTACTCCAGACATGCTAGTGGCCCATGAGGAGGCATTTGGTCCTGTAGCACCAGTGACTATAGTAGAAGATGAAAATGAGGCAATCAAACTGGCAAACTCCTCACAATATGGGCTTGGCGCCAGTCTATGGACACTAAATCTGGAAAAAGCAGAAAAATTATCTAGACAAATAGAATCAGGTATTGTAACTGTAAATAATGTAGTCATATCTGATCCTAGAATTCCATTTGGTGGCGTAAAACAAAGTGGTTTTGGAAGAGAACTTTCAAGGTACGGCATGATGGAATTTGTAAATGTAAAATCTGTCAGATACTATGATCAACTTGTCATACATCATAGAGTAGAATAAATTTTAATTAAAAATATATTCTATGAATTTAGAATAACGCATTAGCTTGTACTACTGCATCTTCCCCCTAGGAAGTTTTGTAAAATTGGTAAATAATTTAATCGCTAAATCTACTTGAAAATGAGAATAGATGCATGCCGTCACTGTGGATATGAACTTCAATCTTTGAAGACTTGTCTTATCTGTAGCAAGCCATACAAGTTCTACTGCAAGTCTTGCCACATGGAAAGTGATGAGCAAGTCCATGATGCTTGTCTTGGCAAATGACTCTATAGTCTATTTTATAACCCCCATGATTTTCATTAAGTTGGATGAAGTATGTCATAATTGCTGTAATACTTCTTGCAAGTTTTGCAGTTCTGTCTTTTTTGGTTTCTAGTAATAATACAGAAATTACAAAATGGGACACTTCTTCATTTCAGGCAATAAACAATCCTCATGGTAAAACTCTCAATAAAATAATGGTAGATTTGACAAAATATGGTAGAGAGGTAGTCTGGATATCTGTTATTCTATTGCTCTCTGTACTGGGTAAAAAGGACGGCAGAAAAGCGGTGGTGTTGCTTACAATTGCATTTCTAATTTTAATTCCCCTGGGCACTGTGCTCAAAAATGAAATAGATAGAGCAAGACCTTCCAGTGTAAATCTTCTGGCACATGCTGATTCTGATCCCTCTTTTCCTTCAGGTCATGCGATAATTGTATCAGCAGGTGCAACAATTCTCCTCCTGAGATTTAACAAGGGAAAACAGATCATATTTTCAATAATTCTTGCAATTGAGGCCTTGCTTGTCTCATATTCTAGAATCTATGTGGGGAATCATTATCCACTAGATGTGATAGGTGGCATCCTTCTTGGAACTGGTATTGCATGTGCAGTAATTGCTTCAAGTAAATATCTGGGACCTGTGTTTTCTTATATTGATAACATGAAAAAATAATGTAATGTTTTGACTTGACGTTCAGATGCGATTTAGTATTGTAAATACATCTTTGGTCACTTGAAATATTGGTAAACTTAAGTATTGATGAAATTACACACAAATGATGATAGATCCTGAGGTACAAAAAAATCGTAGTACCACACATGAAATTAATTCTTTGATAATAAACAGATGGTCTCCAAGATCATTTGTACCTGAAGAAATAAGCGATAATGAACTCTTTTCACTTTTCGAAGCTGCACGATGGGCTCCGTCTTCTTCCAACAGTCAACCATGGAGATTTATCTATGCAAAAAGAAATTCAAAAAACTGGAATGATCTCTTCAATTTGCTTGTTGATTTCAATAAACAATGGTGTGCTGACGCATCTGCCCTAGTTGTAATAATATCGCGGAAAAACTTTGAGCATAATGGTCAGCCATCCATAACACACCAATTTGATACTGGTTCTGCATGGGAGAATCTTGCAATTCAAGCAGTCTCTCAAGGGCTTGTCACTCATGCAATGGCAGGATTTGATTATGAGAAAGCAAGAAAAGATTTGGCAGTACCTGTAGATTTTGAAGTAGTTGCGATGATTGCAATTGGAAAAAGAGGTTCAAAGGAAAAACTATCGCCAGAACTTCAAGCTCGTGAAATTCCAAACACTAGAAAACCGTTATCAGAAATAGTGATGGAAGGCAAATTTGAAAACAAGGCCAAGTCATTATCTGGCTAGTCTTCGTGCTGATAAATGGCTAATAATGGATAAAAAAAGGACTATTCTGTGTTATTTATCCACTAAAACGTGCCCAAAACTTTCTTTTTGACCTATTAAAAGGCTACTTTTAATACATATCAAGCGGTGATTTGGAGCTTATATTGTAGATGAGCGTAATTCAACATAAGAAGGGGGCGGCCAAGTAGGGCAGAACGGATTCAGATCAGAAAAGACCTTGAACCGTATTTTGAGCGAAAAGTCCCTGCCTACAAAGCTGCTGAAATCACTGGATATGATACTAAAACAGTCAACAAGTATTATGATGAATTTTACATGGCGATCTATGGACATGAAACAAAAAACTTTGTTGAAAGGTTTGAGAAGGAAAGGATACGCTATGCTATACTTCTTGACAATCTGATTTACGAATCATATGAAATGCTTGAAGATGTCAACGCCTCGGTACTGAAATTAAAAGACACAGGAGAGATAGTTCCATCGTATCTAATTCAAAGTCATTCTAAAATTATACAAACCATTTCACATCTGGGAGAAAAGAAGGCTTCTCTGGTAATGCATCCTGATGCTGGTGACATGGTTGATGAGGAAATGGAGAAGAGGATTGGCAAAAATGTTTAGCCTGAATAATACAAACAGGGAAGCAAGAAAGAAAATCTTAGAAATGGTGGAAAGAAAGTTCAAAAATATCTCGGGTAATACTGCGATTCAATCTACCTTACCTGATGATATAGTTGAATGGACCGAACAAATCCGAATGATCAAAGGGCAAAATTTTTCTTTTGCGGACAGATCATATCTTCCACCAATCTATCGTGACATCAACAAAGAGATCTATATCGTAAAACCCCGGCAGATGGAGATTACTGAATTTGCCGTAAACTGGCTCCTTTACAATTTAACAACGTATCCTGGAGTAGTTGGATTGTATCTTACTGACAGACAGGATCATGCATCAATCTTTTCAAAGCTCAGGCTCTATAGCTGGGGAATTGATCAATCACCAGTACTCAAATCATTGGCAGGAGAAGGGAATGTATCATGACAGCCTTTCAAAAACGGATCACACCTGTACATGCATTCGGCATGGCCTGATTTTGATAAGGCACGATCCATTCCGGCAGACTTTGTGATAGTAGATGAGATCCAATCTACAAACGTGGAAGCAATACCGGTAATCAAGGAGACCTTGTCAAAATCAAGTTTTGGAAGGTTTGTTGGGATGGGAACTGGAAGTGATCAGGATGATGCATGGTGGAAGTTGTGGCATACTGGCAACCAGCAAGAGTGGGATCCTACACTAAATCAACGGGTTGCAAAAAATCCATCGTCTGGAATAAGTTCCTACCATCTTACCCACTATATGGCACCGTGGATGCCGCTAGAAGAGATTGAAAAGAAAAGAGTGGCATACACTCCTAGAACGTTCTCCAATGAAGTGGAAGGCTGGTGGCACGCTAATGCAAGAAAACCGTTGATAGAATCTGATATACGGGCACTATTTGACCAAAGTATGTCATTTCTTCGACCAGGGGAAGTGAACAAGAATCTTGGGCCGCTCTATCTTGGAGTAGACTGGGGAGGCGGGACAAAGGCATTTACTGTGGTCTGGATCTGGCAGCTGATTGACAAAGTTGCTCCTCAGTTTCGCCTAATCTACCTCCAGAAAATCGATGAGAAATCTACCGAGAAACAGGCTGATAAAATTATACAACTTGTTGATGCGTATCATATTGAACAGGGTGTGATGGATTCTGGTGGCGGTACAAGACAGGTGGAAAAGTTGGAAGAACGATATGCTGAAAGAATGATCAAATGTTCATACACTGCAAGACCTGAGAAACCCTTTGAAGTAATATCGGAAGAGAACAGAATTGTTGTGGACAGGACGTGGGCTATTGAAACAATTATTGATTTGATAACTAGATCAACATCTCCTAAAGCAATACCGCGAATCTCCATCCCTGCAGGGAATTCAAAATGGGTTGACTGGATTGTTGATCAGTTTACTTGCATTGAGGGCGAATCAGTCAATCTTCAGAGTGGAAAGAAGTATGTTAGATATACACACCCTCCGGAATCTCCTGACGATGCATTACATGCAAGTATCTATGCATACTTGGCATGGCTATTGCAGGAAAAGAGCAGATGGCATTTCATATCGGCATGAAAGACTTGTCCTTTGAATAATTTTTAAGAATTGAGAGTATCAATCTCTTTACTATATCCCTCTTCTAGCTTCATTATCTGCATTATTTTCGTACTCTTGATGATCTTTAGTATCTATTCTAGCGATCAACATTAAAGTAAAAAGTTATAACAACAAAAAACGCAAACTCTGCTGTACACCACTTGGAATCAACGAAAGACAAATTTGGAAATAAGGTAGACATGCCATGACTGAAACTAGTGTAATGTCTCCTGAAGTGGCAAAATTACTTGAAGACAAAAATTTGGCATTTGTTGCTACTTTGATGAAGGATAATTCACCACAAATAACTCCGACTTGGATTGATTTGGTTGATGGTGTAATCATTGTAAATACTGCTGAGGGGAGAGTGAAACAAAGAAATGTCTCAAGAGATCCAAGGGTTGCAATTTCCATAGTTGATCAAAAAAATCCTTACAATATGGTTACGATACGGGGCAAAGTCATAGAACAGACAACCAAGGATGCTGACAAACACATAGACAAGATGGCAAAAAAATACTTGGGAGTTGACAAGTACCCGTTTGCAATGCCAGGTGAAAAGAGGATTCTCCTAAAGATTTTACCTCTAAAAATATTCCATATGGCACCTCGCTCTTAGATGTGGCAAGATCTAGACTATGATAATCTTGAATATCTTAAAATACAATTTTTGTGTTTACAATAACAATGGGCGGATTTGAAAAGAACTGTCCTGTTTGCAAAAAGGCATTTACAAGTCTATTAGAGTATACCACACATATTGGCGTTGATCATAAAGACATATCCCCTGAACAAATATTGAAAATGAATACAGAACAAAAGTGGACTTTTTCAAATAAATGAAAATATTATTTTAAGGAATCTTCGTCTAATTTTTTCAAAAGGGTGTCTATTTTTTTATTGAGTTCTTGTAATGCATCAAATGAACACTCATGTTTGTCATCAAAGTCTTCAAGTTTTTTTAAAATATTAGTATGGTTTTCCTCTAAATCTTTTATTCTACCTAAAATGTGGTCTTGTTTTGCAGTTGTGTATTTCTGCCTGTGGTAAATCCACCAGCTGACAACTCCTCCAATTATTGCTCCTCCTACAATTCCTAGGTATGTGGAAGATGCATTGGTCATGTCGATACAGTTCTTGGAAAGTTCCGGCATACAACCCCAAATGTCTAGCAAAATAGGCAACATACTGATACATGGAAAGACAATTCTTGCTTATTTTTACATTGTCTATGAGTATCAATTAACGAGGTTGTAAAATAATACTTTTAAATTTTAATAAAAAATCATGTTAGGATGAAATATACTCAAAGTCTATAAACTCAACTTTTGCAATATGAGTAAATGATTCGGCAGAAAAAAACCATGCTTGTGACACTTGCTGCGATTCTAATTGTTTCAACTGCGGTGTTTGTAAGCTTGGAGATGTCTCAAAAAGAGGCCTATGGGCAACAAGTTCCTGTAATTCCTGCTTCCAGAGAGAGAACGATATATGCTACAGGTTCCGCAACTGCATCTGTATTACCAGATTTGGTAACTGTTCAATTTGGTGTTGATACTGAAGCAAAGACTGCACAAGATGCAATCAATTCAAACTCTCAGATGATGAATACTGTAGTAAGTGCTATTGAAAATATTGGCATAACTAAAGACGAGATAAGCACAGCTGGATTTTCTATCTATCCAGTATACCAAGACTCTGTACCTGATCCAAATACTGGAATCCACAAATCAGTATTGACGGGTTATCAAACATCAAACACTTTGTATGTCAAGACAACTAAACTGTCAATGGCAGGAAATATTGTTGATACTGCAGTTGGTGCAGGAGCTAACAGGGTGGATAACATATCGTTCTTACTCTCCCCTGAAAAAGAGCAGAGTATCCAAGATGATTTACTAAGTAAAGCCGTCTTGAATGCAAAATCTCGAGCAGAGACAGCAATTGATCCGCTAGGTCAAAAAATAATTGGCGTAAAGATGGTGACTCTTTCTGACTTTAATTCTCAGCCGCCTCCGATATATCCTGGGGTAATGTCCACCATGGCTGAAAAGTCTACACCAATATTTACTTCAAACCAACAAGTAACAACTACTGTAAGTGTAATCTTCTTAATTGGAGATCAGTAGTTTTTCATTTTTTATTATTTTGTTATGTTAAGATCTATTTGTAGTGAAATTGTTATTTGTGATTATTAGTAATGGACCAAAACATTTCAAAAAATGTCTTATTTCTAATAATTAATTAGTGCTATGTTGATGAAATGAAAAAATATGATGTTTTAAAATGGTATAATACCAAAAATTTCATATATTATGAACGCGATATGATATGATTGGAAACTGCATATGTAATGATAAATTGTGAGATGGGATCAGAGGGAACAATTGTTGAAGGGGTAAAATCTATCGATTCTGTAAAGGAAGTCTTAGGCGTATTTGGTAACTATGACATTGTGGTAAAAATTGAATGTCCTAATGTTGAAGAGATGAGAGAAACAATAGCGAAAAAAATCAGGCAATTGGGAAGAATACAGAGTACTACGACACTAATGTGTGCTAACTAGAACACAGATCCATGCTAAATAAATCTAGAAGAATTTACAATATCTTTAGAACTTGAAGGGTTAACGCTGGACTAGTATAAAATAAAAAAATCAGATTTGAATTTTAGTCAATATTTTGATTCTTTGAATCATTGGATTTTCTTCTATCGATAAAAAACATGATTGCACCAATAAGTAATACTATGATTCCAAATTGGCTGACTGTAGTTAATTGGTTACTTAGAGTTACCATGTGATAATTTGTATCTGCTATTACGCTTGAATTTGCTGGATTTATTGTTGGGATTAAATCAAGTACAGTTTGTGAAAAAAAATGACCGCCTATGAGCATACAGGCTCCTCCAATTATGATTATGATGCCTCGTCTCATGTCTATTTTTTCACTAATTTTGGAAATAATATTATTGTTGAAAACGAGATTATTATTATGGCCAGTGCTCCGATGGGAAATTCTGGAATTATTGTGGGGGGCGAGACAACTCCTGAGAATTCAGAATCTGCAAAACTGTTTCCATTTAGATTCTCAAATGCAATTGTTATTGGACCTGTATAATTGGATGGGAATTGAGCATCAATGATATTAATATTTCCATTATTGTCTGTCGTACCACTCTTGTGCAATATTGCGCCATTTTTTCCAGCAATTATGGAAAAATCATAGTCTATGGAATCGACTGTCTTGTTAATCAAATAAGGATCTAGAACTTGGAAACTAAATCTTGTTGTTGACCCTGGAATAATTTTTGGTGGATCCCAACTGAGACTTACCTTGTATTGGGCATTTCTTGTAAATTGTATGATTGGAAAACTAGTTGTATTGCTTGGGGTCAATGAAAAGTCCATCTCTTGTTTTGTATTGTTTTGCTGTTTTGCAATGGTTGTCAATTCCTCTTTGTATAAAATTAGGTGTACAATTCGTTCATCTGATGAATAATCGTCTATACTGATTGATTTGTCAGGTAATTTTATTCCGTTGATGGACGCATCATATTTTGTAACTATGAAATCCCCGAATGATTTTGGTATCTTTAATTCCTGATGCACGACTGATACCTGTTTAATATTATCTTGGTTCCAGTTAAACGGCATTACAAAATTCATGGTTTTATCATTTGAACTGTATTGAAAATCACTGATTTGATCATAATATGCAATTACTGTGACATTCTGGTTTCCATAATCTTTATCATACACTTGATAATTGTTTGTTTCAGGAATTGATACTCCAGCATTAAATGATTTGCTGACCTGATTATCATACGAACCCATTGTGAGAACTTCTATCTTGAATTTGTACAATCCTCCGGCAGAAAATACGGGTCCCTTGATGTTATACTCTCCACTATGGCCTAGTAGGCCTGGAAATGGTCCTCCTTGCTCATCAATTGAAATCTTACTCGCTGATGAGTCTGGCATCAAATCCAGTAGGAAGTTTCCACTATCACTCATGAACACATGACCCAATACAGCTTTGTCATCCTTGAAAACAGAAACTGCGATTGTGGCTTGTGGAATTGGTTGTTGATTGGAAACATCCAACAAAACGAAATTTATCTGTGTACCCGCATGATAGTTGTCAATCAAAAATGGTGATGTATTAATTGACAATGTAACATTTTTGCTACCAATCATGGAGGGTGGTAATGTTTCACTTGCAAGTCCATCTCCATGGGCTGACAAGAAAAAAACACTAGGAAATAAAATACATACAATAGTAAATAGAATTACAATCTTTATCAAATCTGATTCATCGAGTTTCACCCTTTGACTCTAAATAAATAGTGAGTTGGTTCTCATTTACTCGTATTTAGTATTATGATATAATGATTACATGATACATGACTATATCATAAAATTGTATGAATTGTAGTACTAAAGATCTGAATTGATTTTTTTATCTTGATTTTATGGATAAAAATGAAATATTGTATACTAGCTATTTTCTGTTAGCTGCACAGCCACATTTAGGGCCGCACGTACAAACACCAGTTGTCTGGCATTTGCATGCTGGATCAATACATGAACCGTCTGCTCTACATCCGCATCCTGTCATAGCCCGTAATAGGCTTCGAGACTAATATGTATTTTTAAGATTATCAGCACAAATTTCCTTATTTTATGAGGCTACGATATTTAGAATTCTTGTATTTTTCTTATTTGATCTGAAGCTTTTCTAAGATCTACTACACCTTTGGAATAAAATAATCCAACTATCACCAGTAAACCTGTAATTGAAGGAGCTACAAGTTGGGCATAACTTAGTTCCAACTTGGGAATCTCTGTCTTGATTATCTGTGTACTCTCCAGAGGGCCTTCCGAGATTGAAATTGTAGCAATCGCATTTGCTCGCTCTTCGGCAATTATGATATTTCCTTGAGAATCTGTAGTCATCCATTGTACCCATGAATTTGTAGAAGGTGTGTCTTTTTCAACTACTTGACCATCTCTTGGATTGATTATTGCAAGCTTGTCACGTGTATGCTGTGCAAGCCATAGATTGTGATATTTGTCAAACGCCATTCCATATGGCAAGCTATCATGATTTAGCTGGATTTTCTTGAATGATTTTACCAACGGATCGAAAACTGTTATTGCATACCCCTCATGTTCTGAAATAAAGATCTTACCTGTATCAGGATCTAAAATAATTCCTGTTGGACCATCCATGGTATAGTTACCAGTAGGTGAAAATTCTGTTACTCTATTATCTGATGTATCTATACTGGATACTTTACCTATTCCTTCTGCTATCCATACTTTACCCTGAGTGTTATCTATGGCAATTCCTAGAGGATCAGATTTGTCCGATAAATTAATTGAATCGAATTTCTCATTTTTTATTTCAAATTTTAATACCTTGTTTTTAGTTGCAGACGTAATCCAAATTGTATCATTTTTGTCAATTGCCAAACTAGAAAGAATTCCATGATCTGGAATTGTATAGAACTTGTTAGAATTATCATCCGGGTTGTAATGTCCAAGAGCTTTTTGCTGATAGTCGATATACCATAAAGTGTTGTGAGAATCTAGCGCTGCATAGATTATACTGTTTAATCCATCGATTTCATGTTCTGTATATTTTCCTGAATTCAAATCAAAATCTAAAATTTTACCTGATTTTATTGTAGTGTCACCAACCCATACTTTGTTCCTAATGGCATCATATACTGGATATCTTGGGGTACTGCTGTTTCCAGGAGTCTTGAATTCCTTGATGTTTAACTGTAGGTTGTCCAGTTTTGGTTTTACAAACAAATTGTATGATGCAACAATATTTAGTGAATCTGCTTTCTTTTGAACCCCCTCTGCTCTTACAGTCCAATGGCCTGGAAATCCAAAATCAGTATTTGTAGTAAAGGTACTTGAGGATGATTTGTTGGCATCAATTGTGATTGGACCTATTCGACTATCAGTCTGAGTGAGTTCTAGCTGAACTGACTTCATATCTATAGGATTTTTAGCAGAATCAAGAAATGATATGCTAAACGAGTTACTTCCTGTATAAAATGGATTAATTGCAAGTACTACTCTACTTGCATTCTCCACAAACCTTGTTTGGGTAAATTCCTGTGAACTTGAGGCGTCATTTGGACTCAAAGCAAAGACATTGTTTTGTAATGATTGTAACTGGTTTTGAAACTGGCTTGATGGCAAGCCTGAATCTACCAGGACTGCAACTGCTGCAATGAGGGCAATTCCCAAAAATGCGGAAATTTTTACACTCTTGTTGAAATTATCCAGAATTGATTTTGTATGTACAGTTTGACTTTTAGTATTAGAGTTTGAGATTACCATATTTGCCTTGCTACTGATAAACATGTGATCATATGCCCCAAGGGTAATCATTATGGATGCAAGAATTAATTTGATTATGAGGATCTTGCCATAAAATGATGCCAGAGTTAGTGGAAGGTTTCCTTCAATTGAATATAGTAAAAATGGACCAGTAATAGTAATTGCCCCAAGAACTGTAATCACAAGAGTAGAAAATCTTGGAATTAAAAGTGATATTGTCGAAAGTCCAAGGCTAGAACTTGAGACTTTTCTTAAATGGGGCATTATCACAAATGCAATGTAGATTAAACCACCAATCCATAATGATGCAAATACATTATGGCAGAAATCAAGCAATAGCGGTATGATTTTTCCAGTAGCAGCTCCATGACTAATTACACTAGTGGAAAACAAAACTGCAAAACTTACCGCCGATAAAATCCCAAGATACTTTCTTGAAAGAAGACTGGACGATTTTTTTGACTTGAGATAAACTGTAATAGATAAAGCAAACAAAATAGTAGCTGCAATCATTCTTAGAATCCACATGTTTCCAAATTTTGTAGATATTGCATCTAAAATTCCCGCATTTATGGAATAAGCCTGGACTACAATCATTGCAAAACCTGAAGCTAGGATAACGATGGAGCCAACTACTGCCAATCTTACTGTTGTTCTTTCTATCTTAATTCTAGTCTCTAATAGGGCGTCTCTGAGTCTTGGTATTTTGGTGATAGGTCCCCACAACCATAGTGTAGATGTCGCAATTCCTGCCACTATGACTTGACCTAAAAGGGATGGAAACCTTGCAATCGTCTCAGGTATTGATACTTCTTGGTAATTACTTGCCGCCAAATTGTTTGCAAGATTTTGTGGAACTGCTTGACCCACTCCGAAGACATATGCATTTTCGGTTACATGGCCGTCTGTCTGATCAAGAACTTTGGTTGATACCGTGTAAATTCCATCTTTGAGATCTGGGGGAAGTGATACTCTAAGTGAAGTTTCATCACCATTGATGTATTGTTGGTCTCCCATCTGGATCTGATTTCCATCTGAATCTAAGACTTTGAGCTCACTATACTTGATATCTATTGGATCGCTAAAGTAAACATCCACCTTAGTTGGTGGTGCTGAAAGTGATTGTGATGGGGCTGGCTCACTTTTTACTATAAATGCATGTGCGTAAGAATTTGGAATGGTTGGCACCGTGATAACTAGAGCAATTACTCCGACCGCCAAAATTGCAAATAATTTTGTTTTATTATTAATTTTGAACATTTAATGAATTACAAATCTTTGATTTACTATATTGCTCTTGCTTAATCTGTCGGGCAAAGATCGATGGCAAGTTTCTAATTTACGATTTTTAATTGTGCTTTATTCGATAGTCGTACTACAAGACTTTTAAATCACTTTTACATCTCCCCGATTGTGAACAGTAAATTAATTGCAATATTGCTCGCAGGTATTATTGCATCTGGTTTAATCTACACACATCCGGCATTTGCTCACAATTTTGGTGGCGATGAAAGTGCAACATGGATTGCCAAAGTGGCCGAGATTAAAACAGAAGCAAGCATAGTTGCCAAGCATGTTGGCGATAACACTGCAATTGATTACTATTCTGGTGCACTAGGTGAGTACTGGAATGCAAATGACACCACTGAAATGGCAGAGAAGAATACTCTATTGGCGCAGGAGATCCCATCTGCCATCAACCAAACACTTGCTGACGCAAGAACGGCTGTTAATCAAAACGCTGTAAATGACGATATTACAAAACTCAGTGGTTATCTTGACGAGTCAGTTCCAGTAAGAGTTGACAAGGACAAACTAAACAACTCTACCATTCAGGCATTAGCTGTTACATTTGTCCTCAAAGAGGCTTTGGAGAAGTATGGCGATTCAATAAACTCTACAACTGATCTAAATGACATGTCTCAAATGAAGATGGACAACATGTCAGGTAGCAGCATGATGATGACTAGTACTATAGTTGATCAGAATAAATATGAAAATTCAATAGGTCTTGCAAGTGCAGCACAAATTATGTTCAATAATGTGGCTGCAAAGAATCCCGACAAGTCTGATGCAAATGCCAAAGTATCAGCAGCTTTTACAAAACTATTGCAGGATCTAAATGGTAAAGCTGATGGAAATACAATAATGATTGATGTTCATACAAATCTACATCCTGTTCTTATTGATGCATACGCATTGCCAGTAAACGTAATGGCCGGTATTCATAATCCGGGTTCAGCAGTACCAGAATTTCCATTGCCCGCACTTTTGATAGTAATATCAATTGCAGGTGTAATTGCAGCAACTAGATTAAAATCAAGGATTGGATTTTAAGAAAGTCAAATGACTCGAATAAATCAAATCCTTATTCCATCTGTTTTTCTATTACTTTTAGCAACTATTGTATTTGTATCTCCAATTTCTGTCAAGCCTGCAGAGGCTCATATCACAAAGGTTTTTGGAAATTATCTAGTTCAGGTGGGATGGGATAACGAACCAGTATACACTGGACTAGTAAATGCCGCTCAAGTTACAATAAAGAAGGGAAGTGGTGACAGCGCAAAGCCTGTGATAAATGCTCTCCAGAATATGCAAATTTCGGTAAAATATGGAGGAGTGACAAAGCCACTTGATTTTCTTCCAAGCAGTACAGTTGATGGGCAATACACTGCACCCCTGATTCCAACAAGAGTTGGAACCTATAGCCTAGTCTTCAAAGGTACTGTAGAAAGCCAAGAAATTGATACTGAAATTGCATTGGATGATGTTGCAAGTATTGATACATTGAACTTTCCATCTTCTACTGGTTCATCATCTGACAATTCTGCAAGTGTAAGTCAGATTAGCAGCTTGGCAAATCAATTGACTAGTGATATCGAAGAGGCTAAAACTAGTGCAGATGCAGCAGCAAAAAGTGTCTCAAATGTAGCACAATCTTTTCAAGAAGTAAAGGACACTACTGACAAGTTGTATATGATAAGTATGACTGGAATTGGTATTGGTATTGCTGGAGTAGTAATTGCGGTAATTGCAGTAAACAGAAGCAAGCAACAAAACTGAACTTTTTCAAGAATTATTTTTCAAATTATCTTTGGCACATTTATCTAATTGATTATCAAAATTGATATTTTACAATGTCTATAATAGTAAAAAAATCTATTTTAATTCATGGTAAAAAGTTATTCTAGCATACTTGTTCCATTGGATGGATCAGAGTATTCTAAAAGAGCATTAGATGAAGCAATTGAAATATCCAAGAGACTTGATTCTGAGATTGAACTTTTGACAGTTGTGACTTCCCCCGCAGCAAGCCCAGCTAAAATTGCTCTCTCAGGTGCAGTCCGAGGTAAAGGTGCAACCAAAGCAATTGATGCATATGTAAAAAAAGCAGTAGGTGAAGCAAATGGATTCATGCAAGATTGTGCGGCATATTGCCAAAACAAGGGAGTGAAGGCCAGCTATAAAGTAGTAGCAGAAAATCCTGCCAAGGCTATACTTGATTATGCAAAAAGAAACAACAATGATCTCATAATTATGGGCAGTCAGGGACTAAGAGGAATTAAAAAAATTCAAGTTCTTGGAAGTGTTAGTCGTCATGTACTGGAGAATGCTTCTTGTCCTGTAGTACTAGTCCACTAAATGGTAAGTAGAAACTCCCGTCAATCGCTTTTTAAAATATGCAAAAAAGACAAGATCTTTCATTCCATGTAATTAGAATTGAACTCTGTTTTCAGTAATTGTGGCAGTTGTGCAGATTAAATATCGTAAATTAGGCTTGCCTAATTATGACAATACAAATTGTGTTGCTCTTGTTAGGTGCAATTGTAATAACTTCTGGGTCTACAACTAGTGTTTTTGCACAAGATTCTGGAAATGTTTCCATATTGCATTCTGTTGTAAAATTAACTAGTTGCTTTGAAGCGCCAACTCTGAAAACAGATTGGAGCAATTGTAAAATGATTCATACTGAGATTCATTTTGTTGATATGACTGGAGCAAATCTTTCAGGGACTGTTGCTAAAAATGCATTGTTTTATGATGTAAATCTTTCAGGCGCAAATCTGCAAAACTCTGACTTGTCTCACGATATGCCGTTGTTGAAAGCGATGCTTCGGGGGCAAAACTCAAGTCAGAGTCTATGATCAATTCTCATAAAATAATAGAGCAGATAACAAAACTGCTTAAAGAAAGACAAGGGAGATCTGGTGATACAAACAGTTATCGCTCTTTTGGTCATTATAATTGAAAATCTTCAGATACTACTTGATTCACTGAATCTATCTATGCAGTAAAGATTGAACCTTACTCCATTCTTTTGTAAATTGATTTGAAGTCTTCTGCAATTAGATATGCTGTATTCTCAAGGTGTGTAACTTCGGTCATGTTTGATTTGCCCCTTGTAATCTGTCTAATGTGTGTCATACACTTATGAATCTGATTGTGGTCAAGCTGACCATCACCTGACATTTCCTTGAAACACTCTACAAAGTCAAGGCAAAAATTCAAGACTATTACCTCCCAGTTTTCTGTATTTGTGGGATATCCAATGCCTTGAGCAAATGTTCGAAATTCATTACTTCTATCAATGAGTAACATCTTCAAAGCTTTGTGGGCTTTCTTTAAATCGTACTTGTCTAATGCACTTGAACCTTGCATAGTTTAGTTATGTACATATCGTATTTTAAGATTGATCTTAATTCTCATAATTAGTGTAGCGCAGGATAATCTTTAGATTGTTTGTATCTTTTTACGTGATCTTTTAAAATGAATTAAAACCAACACAATAATGATTGGTATGAACAAATATGGTAGATACGAAAGTTGTGATATGCTGTTTGGAACTATTCTGTAAATGGTTCCATCTGTAAGGGACACTATATACAAAAGACCATCTGGACCTGTTATTACATCGCTTACACAGCCAAATCCAGTACCGAATATTATTTCATCCATGGAGTCTCCTATGTTTACTACTTTATCCTGTAGTTGTGGTGAATTGAATACAAAACCATCCCTATTTTGGTTTAGATGAAATCTGTAAATGTTTCCATTATTGCAATCTCCTACAAACAAATCGTTTTGGTATTTTCCATATTCTTGGGATGTTGCAAACGCCAATCCAGTGGGAGCTACAGTCTTCCACCAGGTAAATTGTGGATCATGATATGTATAATTTAGAAATTTTGGAATTTGTTCAAGCTGAGTCTTGTTTACAGGTCCCATCAAGACATTCCATCCACTGTTAAAGTATGGGGGAACTATATTGATCTCATCTCCATAATCTGGACCATTTTCTGTATCCCAGAGTTTTCCAGTAACAGGATCAACTGTTAGTCCAAAACTGTTTCTAATCCCTATTTGCATAATATGAACCGGATGGGGCGATTCTAAAGATGACTGACGTATCATCAGCAGTTCCATTGGAATGATTTTGTAGATTTCCAAAATGACCAGCATCTCCTACTACAAGATAGACTGAACCGTTATGATCAGTTGTCATGGCTCCGCCATTGTGATACGTTTGCGTTTGTTTGAGGTCTTTAATCAGAGTCTCATTTACTAGTTCCTGTCCATTCCAATCATAACTATAGACACGTTTTCCAAGTGGATGCCCTCCCATTTTTGCCGATTCTGTAAAGTAAAGGTATACCTTAGTTCCTACAGTTGTAATTCCAAGCATTCCCTGCTCTCCAACGCTTGTAACATTTTTCTGAAGGACCGGCTTGTCTTGTAATACTCCGTCTCTGAATAAGTGAACCTGACCAGATACTTTTGATAACACAAGAATGTCATTTCCTTCAAAGGCCATTGTAGTAGGACTGCAACAAATTCCGGTAACATATTTTTCAACAATGAAATTGCTGTCTTTTACAGCGGGTTCTGCGTAAGATGGTAAAATGGCAAGCCCAACAAATACAAAAATCAGACTTGCAAAAATCTTCAACATGTGCAGGTAAAAATGGTATTTAATAAATATCGCTCAGAAAATGTCTTTGAGCAACTAACTCTGACATTTTAAAAAAATAAAAATGAATGCCTTTTGAAAAAGGCTTAGGTGTTTTCTGTACGTATTCTGCGAAATGCCTGTCCTGGTTCTATTATCCCTGTTTCAACTATGGGCTTGTCTCCAAGTGCTTTTTCTATTGCCTTTCTTCCAAGTTCTACAGCTTGCTCCAGTTTCATGTCTTTTGTATACTCTTTTGTAATGACATCCAGGGCAATGTCTGAAGATTGACCTATTGCAAATCCAGAGCCTCTAAAGAAAGTTCCACTTGGATCTACTTGATACATTTGGATTCCTGTTTGGTCTTCTCCTGTAATAATTACAGATGCGGCTTGAGGTCTTACTGCATATGTTGTATAGTTATGGAGAAAACTGCTCAGATGTTTTGCAAGCGAGTCTACATCTATTGGAGTCTCGTATGTCAATCTGTGTTTTTGCGATTCAAGACGTAATATATCAATTAATTGCAAGATGTCTCCGATATACCCAGAACCTGTGGCACCAATATGATAGTCAATTGGGAATATTTTTTCCGATGGTTCTATCAACGGATGCGTTGGTTTTATCTGGCTTGCAATCATTGCAAAGTTTCGTGTCTTGATTCCTATTGTAGTTGAACCTCTGCTTACTGCTTCTAATGCACTATCTACTAGTACTAGTCTTCCCTGTGGTCCATAGAATGGAAATCTTCCACTGTTTTGAGATTCTGACATTTATGCTGTAACCTCCTTTGACAAATTCTGTATTGCAAGAATGTTTATTCCATTTCCAGAACCTGGGTCTCTTTCCATTGCAGCAGATACTGCACGGGATGCAATTTCACTTGCCTGACTATTTGTTACATCCTTGTTGTACAAGCTTTCTAGCACTCCATATGCAATTGGTGAACCCGAGCCAGATGATGCAAAGTCTTCTTCCATGACTGCGCCGCTCATGTCTGCTGCAAATACATGCGCCCCTTCCTTGTCTACTCCAGCTACTAGTAATTCTACATAGTATGGCTGATAGTTTCTAAGGCCAGAATATGCAATGTTTGCAATCAGCCTTGAAGATTCTTTTATGCTCAATGGAAACCCTCTTCTTAATTCCACGAGTCTGCGCTCTGCCTTTGCCATCTTGATTATATGTTCTGCGTCTGAGACTTGACCTGCAATTGCAACAGCTAGTGTATCATCTATCTTTGCAATTTTTTGTACTATTTTAGATCCGATGAAAAAGCCTTTGCTTGCTCTTTTATCTGAACCCAGTACTACGCCGTCTCTAGTTTTGATTCCAACTATTGTTGTCATGCAAGTTATACCGTACTCATGAATTAATTGACTAGGGATAACACGAACCAGTCACTCTGAAATAACACGTGGAATTTTTCATACTTGTAATTTTATGTCACTAATGCATAGTATTTTATCCCATGATTTTGTATTATATCGTAATATGCGAGATATCAATGAGATTATGCCCAAAGTCCCTAATATGAAATGGGGTGCACTTACCAATGCTTTTCCAACAAATGCCAAAATAAAGGAAATGGATACGCTCTTTCCACATGATGGAAAATGGCATACTGTATTTGAGGAACCAGAACAAGTCTTCGTTGATGGTGTCAGAATCTGGAAAAAAGATGCCGACAAGTTAAGCTAAACTCTAATCTGCCATAAATCTCTGATCTGCAATTCCGACAATTCTTAATTTTGTATTGCCATCAACTGGATGAATTGTAAAATACGGCTCTCCCCATTTTCTGTAATGAATTAATTTCTCATCTCCGGTCATGTGAACTGCAAGAACATCTCCCTTGCTTGGAATGTTCACAGTGTGAAATGTACACAATCTCTCAGTTCTTACTTTGTCATATTCTGTTTGCATGAATATGAAATCTACAGAACCAAGTTCGTATAATGCAATTACTGGCTCAAATGGGTTTGTTGGCGAATTTTCTACTTCATTTATTACATAGCTGTTGAAATGATACCTTGCATATTCTTCCATGTGTTCTACTTCATTTCTATATGTCCAGGGCGAGTCTCTGTCAAACACTATGTTGTAAATGTCTCTTGTGTTTGGGATATCGTTTTTTTGTCCTTGTAGTGCAGAATAGAGTGCAGCAAGGCCAAATCTTTTGGCTTTGGCGTTTGTCAATCCAAATAATACATGAAATACCTCGTAATTTCCCGACTTTTTAGACATGGATATTGACTCTATCATGGGAACTCCCATGGAAGCACATAGTGATGTGTGATATTTGTTTGCAAATGGCCTAAATGACTCGGTTGCTTTTTCTTTTAGACTGTTTAACTTTGGCAGTCTATTTTCAAATTCTGCAAGAGGTTCATATTTGAAATTTTTAGATTCGCTTATCGAGTTTATTCTGTCCAATGACTGTCTCATCAAAGAGGCCGTCTTCTGATCTACATGATGCTTTACTATTATCTCATCCAGTATAATTTTGTCAGTTTTATCGATCATGGCTTGTTTTTTGCTAATTCCATAGAGTTAAATTTCCTTTGGAGATTACTATCCAACAATTGGCTCAGCGTATAAAACAGGCAGATCCATATAATCAGATTCTTAATCTTGACTCTGGCGTTCGTTTTGTTGGTAGGATAAAAGATAGGAAGTTGATTACGTTTGTAAGAAAGTCTACTGCTGCCCCATTGCTTGATGAAGAGCTAAGTAACATGGTGCATTATCAGGCATCTGTCAAGGCTTCATGGGATGAAATGTTCAACGAAAAACTGGGTAAGACAAACTGGATGATAACATCCAAAGAAAAAGTAAAATTAATTACATTATTTCTTGATGATGGTCTTTTGATACTTTCAACCAATCCTGATTCAAACCATGATGAAATAATTGATAAGATCAAAAATCTAAACGTCCCACTCTGATCGTATCTTCTCTTGCTGAAAAACTGGGTTTGTATTTTGATTCAGCTGATATTGTGAAAACTAAGCCTTGGTTTTTGA